>NZ_JRMK01000023.1:0-42722 GCF_000972925.1 Mycobacterium sp. UM_Kg1
GATGTGTATAAGAGACAGCATCGTCGAGCAGTTCAACGAGTCGGCCGCCACCCTGATCACCGAGTATCGCGGTCTGACGGTGGCGAACCTGGCGGAGCTGCGGCGATCACTTGCCGGTTCGGCCACCTACACGGTGGCGAAGAACACGCTGGTCAAGCGGGCTGCTGCCGAGGCCGGGCTGGAGGGCCTCGACGAGCTGTTCGCCGGTCCGACGGCGATCGCTTTCGTTCGGGGTGAGCCCGTCGACGCCGCCAAGGCCATCAAGAAGTTCGCCAAGGACCACAAGGCGCTGGTCATCAAGGGCGGCTACATGGACGGTCGGGCACTGACCGTCGCCGAGGTGGAGCGCATCGCCGACCTGGAGTCGCGCGAGGTGCTGCTGGCCAAGATGGCCGGTGCCATGAAGGCCAACCTGTCCAAGGCTGCCGGACTGTTCGCTGCCCCGGCATCGCAGATGGCGCGCCTGGCAGCGGCGCTGCAGGAGAAGAAGCCCGCCGAGGCAGCTCCTGCCGCCGAGGCCCCGGCTGCCGAGGCGCCGGCCGAGGCCGAGGCTCCCGCCGAGACCGACGCTCCGGCGGAGGCCGCCGAGGCTGCGGCCGAGACCGAATAACCCCAATCCCAACTTCCCTAACCGGAATCAGAAAGGACCGAAATCATGGCTAAATTGTCCACCGAAGAGCTGCTCGACGTCTTCAAAGAGATGACCCTGCTCGAACTGTCGGAGTTCGTGAAGCAGTTCGAGGAGACCTTCGACGTCACCGCCGCGGCTCCGGTCGCTGTGGCCGCCGTCGCTGGTGGCGCCCCCGCCGCCGCTGAGGCCGGCGAGGAGCAGTCCGAGTTCGACGTCATCCTGGAGTCGGCCGGCGAGAAGAAGATCGGCGTGATCAAGGTGGTCCGCGAGATCGTCTCCGGCCTGGGCCTCAAGGAAGCCAAGGACCTGGTCGACAGCGCCCCCAAGCCGCTGCTGGAGAAGGTCGCCAAGGAGGCTGCCGAGGACGCCAAGGCCAAGCTCGAGGCCGCCGGCGCCAGCGTCACCGTCAAGTAGTAGCGCTACGCAGCAAAGCCCCCGGGCCCCGCAAGGGTCCGGGGGCTTTTGCCGTTCAGCCGTGGTGAAGCGCCGCGGCCAGCGAATGCGCCGCCCGCTCGGGCGTATCGCCGAGGGCGACCAGCAGACTGATCGTCATCGGACTCAGGACCTGGGTTGCCGCGTAGACCTCGTCGTCCAACTCGCCGAAGTAGCCGGCCAGCTCCAGCATCATGAAGCCGTGCATCACCGTCCAGAACTGCGCGGCGGCGGCCACCACCGCCGCGTCGGTCTGCTCGGCCGACTCGTTCGGCGCCACCCGCAGGCGGCCGGCCTGTATCGATCGGTGCACGCCGCGGACCAGGTGGGCGAAGCTGGGCACCGCGGCGTCGATTTCGGCGGTGCCGAACGCGAGCATGTTGTGGGCGGGCGCATTGATGCCGTGTGCGCTGGTGCTGCCGAACATCAGCCGGTAGAGGTGGGGCCGATCGCGGGCGAACCTGCGGTAGACGATGCCGGTGGCGAGCAGGTCGGCGACGGGATCGTCGGTGGCGGGCAGCGTCAGTGCCTCGTCGAACTGGCGCAGGCCCTCGTCGGTGATCGCGGCGATCAGCTGCGGCATCCCGCCGAAGTGGGTGTAGACCGCCATGGTGGAGGTTCCGGCGGCGGCGGCGATCTTGCGGGTCTGCAGCGCTTCGGGACCGTGTTCGTCGAGCAGGGCGAGGGCCGCGGCCAGCAAGTCCTCGCGCACCGTCCGCTCGGGCTGCGAAGTCACGCTTGCCATCGTCGCACAGGCGGCGTACGGTTCAAATAACACTGAAATAACAATGTTATGGAGGCTTCCATGTCGATCGACACGTCACGTTCGGCGCGGACGCCGAACCCCTACCTCGACGACGTCCTGGCGCCGGTGGACGCCGAGCTGACGGTGACCGACCTGCGCGTCACCGGCCAGATCCCGGACTACCTCGACGGCCGCTACCTGCGCAACGGGCCCAACCCGGTCGCCGACGTCGATCCGGCGACCTACCACTGGTTCACCGGCGACCCGATGGTGCACGGCGTGGCGTTGGGTGACGGCCGGGCCCGGTGGTACCGCAACCGCTGGGTACGCACCCCGGCGGTCTGCGCCGCGCTGGGCGAACCCCTGCCGGGCCGCATCGACGTGCGGGCCGGGATGAAGTCCGTCGGACCGAACACCAACGTGCTCGAGCACGCCGGCAAGACGCTGGCGCTGGTGGAGGGGGGAGTGGCCAGCTACGAGCTGACCGAGGATCTGGACACGGTCGGCACCTGCGACTTCGACGGCACCCTGTACGGGGGCTACACCGCGCACCCGCATCGTGACCCGCGCACCGGCGAGTTGCACGCCGTGTCCTATTCCTTCGCCCGGGGCAGTTCTGTGCAGTACTCGGTGATCGACACCGCCGGGCGCATGCGCCGCTCCGTCGACATCGCGGTGACCGGAGCGCCGATGATGCACGACTTCTCGCTGACCGAGAAGTACGTGGTGGTCTACGACCTGCCGGTCACCTTCGATTCGGCCGACGTGCTGCCGGTGCGCATGCCCCGCTGGCTCAAGGCGCCGGCCCGACTGGTGCTGAGCAACCTGATCGGCAAGGTCCGGCTGCCCAACCCGGTCACCGCGCTGGTCAACCGCGACACCAGGCCCCCGTCCGGGATGCCCTACTCCTGGAATGCCGACTACCCCGCGCGCATCGGGGTGATGCCGCGCGAGGGCGCGCCGAAGGTGCGCTGGTTCGAGGTGGAGCCCTGCTATGTCTTCCACCCGGTCAACGCCTACACCGAAGTCACAGCGGCCGGACACGAGTTGCTGGTCCTCGACGTGGTGCGCTACGCGAAGATGTTCGAGGTCGACCGGCACGGCCCGGGCGACGTTCCGCCCACGTTGGACCGCTGGACGATCAACCTCGACACCGGGGCGGTGAACACCGAGGCGCGCGATGACCGGCCGCAGGAGTTCCCCCGGATCAACGAGGCGCTGACGGGGGTCAAACACCGTTTCGGCTACACCATGGGCATCCAGGGCGGCTTCGTCGGCGGGGCGGGGACGCCGATGTCGACCGCGCTCTACAAGCACGACTACCGCAACGGGACGAGCCTGACCGCGCCGCTGGATCCGGCGCTGGTGATCGGCGAGATGTCGTTCGTGCCCAGGCCCGGCGGCCGGGAGGAGGATGACGGCGTTCTGATCGGTATGGCCCACCACCGGGGCGCCGACGAGGGTCAACTGCTGATCCTCGACGCCGCGACCTGTGAGTCGGTTGCCACCGTGCACCTGCCGCAACGGGTTCCGATGGGCTTCCACGGCAACTGGGCACCAGTTGACTGAGGCAGACCTCCGATAACGGTCGCCCGGGTGCGCTACAGTGGCCCAAGCCACAAGCCAGTCGTGGCATGACGACGTTGCGGAAGGACCTCACTAATGGGTGTCGCCATCGAGGTACAGGGGCTTACCAAGTCCTTCGGATCGGCCCGGATTTGGGAAGACGTCTCTATGACCATTCCCGAGGGAGAGGTCAGCGTTCTGCTGGGACCCTCCGGTACCGGCAAGTCCGTGTTCTTGAAGTCCCTGATCGGCCTGCTGCGCCCCGAGCGCGGGTCGATCACCATCGACGGCACCGACATCCTGCAGTGCTCGGCCAAGGAGCTCTACGAGATCCGCACGCTGTTCGGCGTGTTGTTCCAGGACGGCGCGCTGTTCGGGTCGATGAACATCTACGACAACACCGCCTTCCCGCTGCGTGAGCACACCAAGAAGTCCGAGAAGGAAATCCGTGACATCGTCATGGAGAAGCTCGAGATGGTCGGTATGCCCAACGACGGCTACAAGTTCCCCGGCGAGATCTCCGGCGGTATGCGCAAGCGTGCCGGCCTGGCCCGGGCGCTGGTGCTCGACCCGCAGATCATCCTCTGCGACGAGCCCGACTCCGGCCTGGACCCGGTCCGCACCGCCTACCTGAGCCAGCTGCTGATCGACATCAACGCCCAGATCGACGCCACCATCCTCATCGTCACGCACAACATCAACATCGCGCGCACGGTGCCGGACAACATCGGCATGCTGTTCCGCAAGGAACTGGTGATGTTCGGGCCCCGCGAGGTGCTGCTGACCTCGGACGAGCCGGTGGTGCGCCAGTTCCTCAACGGCCGGCGTATCGGCCCCATCGGCATGTCCGAGGAGAAGGACCAGGCGACCGCGGCGGCCGAGGAAGCCATGATCGCCGCCGGCCAGAGCGACGGCGGCGTCGAAGAGATCGAGGGCGTGCCGCCCCAGCTCAGCGCGACCCCCGGCCTGCCGGAGCGCAAGGGGGTGGCCCGCCGCCGGGCTCGGGTGCGCGAGATTCTGCACACCCTGCCGCCCAACGCCCAGGCGGCCATCCGCGACGAGCTCGACGGCACCAACAAGTACGCCGTGCACGAGTTCCCGGCGGACGAAGACGCTCCCACTGCGTCCATCCCGACCCCGCCTGGCTGAGTCCGGCAAGGCTCGCCGACCTCAGCTCTTGACGGACGGACCTCGACGGTCCAATCTGTTCACCAGCACACTTGCGGGGAGCTCGGCGGAGGCCAGCCAGCACCGATAGGGCTCCGGGACGGCGCAGTTGAGGATTGCGTCAGCCTGCGCTATTGTTGGACGTTGCGCTGGCTTCCTCCTGCCCATCCCTTACTCGCACCCGAACACCGCAGTACAGCCTGAGCCAGGTCCGTCGGCTCGATTCAGGACTGTCACCTCGTGGTTGGGCTGTGCGTGAGACCGGACAGAGCGTTCGCCAGCCGAACCAACGGTCGATATTCGCAGCGAACGGGCCCGGTGAGATCCGGGGTCCGCTGGCCGCATTAGGTGCTGGAAGGATGCATCTTGGCAGTCTCCCGCCAGAGCAAAAAGAACGCTTCAGGTACTACCACCCACAATTCTCCCAACAGCTCCGTGCCCGGGGCCCCCAACCGGGTGTCCTTCGCCAAGCTGCGTGAGCCCCTCGAGGTTCCCGGTCTGCTCGACGTGCAGACCGACTCGTTCCAGTGGCTGATCGGGGCGCCGCAGTGGCGCGAGAAGATGGCCCAGCAGACCGGTGCTGCGCCCAAGGGTGGCCTTGAAGAGGTGCTCGAAGAGCTGTCCCCGATTGAGGACTTCTCCGGCTCCATGTCGCTGTCGTTCTCCGACCCGCGGTTCGACGAGGTCAAGGCGCCGGTCGAGGAGTGCCGCGACAAGGACATGACGTATGCCGCCCCGCTGTTCGTCACCGCGGAGTTCATCAACAACAACACCGGCGAGATCAAGAGCCAGACGGTGTTCATGGGTGACTTCCCGATGATGACCGAGAAGGGCACGTTCATCATCAACGGCACCGAGCGCGTGGTGGTGTCCCAGCTGGTGCGTTCGCCGGGCGTGTACTTCGACGCCAACATCGACAAGTCCACCGAGAAGACGCTGCACTCGGTGAAGGTGATCCCGGGCCGCGGCGCCTGGCTGGAGTTCGACGTCGACAAGCGCGACCTGGTCGGCGTCCGTATCGACCGCAAGCGCCGCCAGCCGGTCACCATCCTGCTCAAAGCGCTGGGCTGGACCTCCGAGGCGATCCGGGAGCGGTTCGGCTTCTCCGAGATCATGATGTCGACGCTGGAGAAGGACAGCGCCGCCAGCCCCGACGAGGCGCTGCTGGACATCTACCGCAAGCTGCGTCCGGGCGAGCCGCCGACCAAGGAGTCCGCGCAGACGCTGCTGGAGAACCTGTTCTTCAAGGAGAAGCGCTACGACCTGGCGCGGGTGGGTCGCTACAAGATCAACAAGAAGCTGGGCCTGACCGCCAACCCGGGCGAGTCGCAGCCGACCACGCTGACCGAAGAGGACATCGTGGCCACCATCGAGTACCTGGTGCGCCTGCACCAGGCCGCTCAGGACGGCGTCTCGGCCACCATGACGGTGCCGGGCGGCGTCGAGGTTCCCGTCGAGGTCGACGACATCGATCACTTCGGCAACCGGCGGCTGCGCACCGTGGGTGAGCTGATCCAGAACCAGATCCGGGTCGGCCTGTCCCGGATGGAGCGGGTGGTCCGCGAGCGGATGACGACGCAGGACGTCGAGGCCATCACGCCGCAGACCCTGATCAACATCCGCCCGGTGGTCGCCGCGATCAAGGAGTTCTTCGGCACCAGCCAGCTCTCCCAGTTCATGGACCAGAACAACCCGCTGTCGGGCCTGACCCACAAGCGCCGCCTGTCGGCGCTGGGCCCGGGTGGTCTGTCCCGGGAGCGGGCCGGCCTGGAAGTTCGTGACGTGCACCCGTCCCACTACGGCCGGATGTGTCCGATCGAGACCCCGGAAGGCCCCAACATCGGTCTGATCGGGTCGCTGTCGGTCTATGCGCGGGTCAACCCGTTCGGCTTCATCGAGACGCCCTACCGCAAGGTGGTCGACGGTGTGGTCACCGACGAGATCCACTACCTGACCGCCGACGAGGAGGACCGCCACGTCGTGGCGCAGGCCAACTCGCCGCTGGAGGACGACGGTCACTTCACCGAGGACCGCGTTCTGGTCCGCCGGAAGGGCGGCGAGGTCGAGTACGTGTCCTCGGCCGAGGTCGACTACATGGACGTCTCCCCGCGCCAGATGGTGTCGGTGGCCACGGCCATGATCCCGTTCCTCGAGCACGACGACGCCAACCGTGCCCTGATGGGCGCCAACATGCAGCGTCAGGCGGTTCCGCTGGTGCGCAGCGAGGCGCCGCTGGTGGGCACCGGCATGGAGTTGCGCGCCGCGATCGACGCCGGGGACGTGATCGTCGCCGACAAGACCGGTGTCATCGAGGAGGTGTCTGCCGACTACGTCACGGTGATGGCCGACGACGGCACCCGGCAGACCTACCGGATGCGCAAGTTCAACCGGTCCAACCACGGCACCTGCGCCAACCAGCGTCCGATCGTCAACGCCGGCCAGCGCGTGGAGGCCGGTCAGGTGATCGCGGACGGCCCGTGCACCGACAACGGTGAGATGGCCCTGGGCAAGAACCTGCTCGTGGCGATCATGCCGTGGGAAGGGCACAACTACGAGGACGCGATCATCCTGTCCAACAGGCTGGTCGAGGAGGACACGCTGACCTCGATCCACATCGAGGAGCACGAGATCGACGCCCGCGACACCAAGCTGGGCGCCGAGGAGATCACCCGGGACATCCCGAACGTCTCCGATGAGGTGCTGGCCGACCTCGACGAGCGCGGCATCGTCCGTATCGGCGCCGAGGTCCGCGACGGCGACATCCTGGTCGGCAAGGTCACCCCCAAGGGTGAGACCGAGCTGACGCCCGAGGAGCGGCTGCTGCGGGCGATCTTCGGCGAGAAGGCCCGCGAGGTCCGCGACACCTCCCTGAAGGTGCCGCACGGTGAGTCCGGCAAGGTCATCGGCATCCGGGTGTTCTCCCGGGAGGACGACGACGAGCTGCCCGCCGGTGTCAACGAGCTGGTGCGTGTCTACGTCGCGCAGAAGCGCAAGATCTCCGACGGTGACAAGCTGGCCGGCCGCCACGGCAACAAGGGCGTCATCGGCAAGATCCTGCCGGTGGAGGACATGCCGTTCCTGCCGGACGGCACGCCGGTCGACATCATCTTGAACACCCACGGTGTGCCGCGACGCATGAACATCGGTCAGATCCTGGAGACCCACCTGGGCTGGATCGCCAAGACCGGGTGGAACATCGATGTGGCGGCCGGTGTGCCGGACTGGGCGGACCAGCTCCCCGAGGAGCTGTACGCCGCCGGAGCGGACACCCGCACCGCGACCCCGGTGTTCGACGGGGCGCGGGAGGCCGAGCTGCAGGGCCTGCTGGCCTCGACTCTGCCCAACCGCGACGGCGAGGTCATGGTCAACGGCGACGGCAAGGCGAAGCTGTTCGACGGCCGCTCCGGTGAGCCGTTCCCGTACCCGGTGACCGTCGGCTACATGTACATCATGAAGCTGCACCACCTGGTGGACGACAAGATTCACGCGCGTTCCACCGGTCCGTACTCGATGATCACCCAGCAGCCGCTGGGCGGTAAGGCGCAGTTCGGTGGCCAGCGGTTCGGTGAGATGGAGTGCTGGGCCATGCAGGCCTACGGTGCGGCGTACACGCTGCAGGAGCTGCTCACGATCAAGTCCGACGACACCGTCGGCCGGGTGAAGGTCTACGAGGCGATCGTCAAGGGCGAGAACATCCCCGAGCCGGGCATCCCGGAGTCCTTCAAGGTGCTGCTCAAAGAGCTGCAGTCGCTGTGCCTCAACGTCGAGGTGCTGGCGAAGGACGGTGCGGCGATCGAGCTGCGCGAAGGCGAGGACGAGGACCTGGAGCGGGCAGCCGCGAACCTGGGAATCAACCTGTCCCGCAACGAATCCGCTTCTGTGGAAGACCTGGCCTAGTTACTAGTTACTAATCCCGCAAGGGGAAAGGGAGTTACGTGCTCGACGTCAACTTCTTCGATGAGCTCCGCATCGGCCTGGCGACCGCGGAGGACATCCGGCAATGGTCCTACGGCGAGGTCAAGAAGCCGGAAACGATCAACTACCGCACGCTCAAGCCCGAGAAGGACGGCCTGTTCTGCGAGAAGATCTTCGGACCGACTCGCGACTGGGAGTGCTACTGCGGCAAGTACAAGCGGGTGCGCTTCAAGGGCATCATCTGTGAGCGCTGTGGCGTCGAGGTGACTCGCGCCAAGGTGCGTCGTGAGCGGATGGGCCACATCGAACTGGCCGCCCCGGTCACCCACATCTGGTACTTCAAGGGCGTGCCGTCGCGCCTGGGCTACCTGCTGGACCTGGCGCCCAAGGACCTCGAGAAGATCATCTACTTCGCGGCCTACGTCATCACCAGCGTCGACACCGAGATGCGCCACAACGAGCTGTCCACCCTGGAAGCCGAGATGGTCGTCGAGAAGAAGGCGGTCGAGGACCAGCGCGACGCCGACCTGGAGGCCCGCGCCCAGAAGCTCGAGGCCGACCTGGCCGAGCTCGAGGCCGAGGGTGCCAAAGCCGACGTGCGCCGTAAGGTTCGCGACGGCGGCGAGCGCGAGATGCGCCAGCTGCGCGACCGTGCCCAGCGTGAGCTGGACCGCCTCGACAACATCTGGGACACCTTCGTCAAGCTGGCTCCCAAGCAGCTGATCGTCGACGAGACCGTCTACCGCGAGCTGGTGGACCGCTACGGCGAGTACTTCACCGGCGCCATGGGCGCCGAGTCGATCCAGAAGCTCATCGAGACCTTCGACATCGACGCCGAGGCCGAGTCGCTGCGCGACATCATCAAGAACGGCAAGGGCCAGAAGAAGCTTCGCGCCCTCAAGCGCCTCAAGGTGGTCGCCGCGTTCCAGCAGTCGGGCAACTCCCCGATGGGCATGGTGCTCGACGCGGTGCCGGTTATCCCGCCGGAGCTGCGCCCGATGGTCCAGCTCGACGGTGGCCGGTTCGCCACCAGCGACCTCAACGACCTGTACCGCCGGGTCATCAACCGCAACAACCGGCTCAAGCGACTGATCGATCTGGGTGCGCCCGAGATCATCGTCAACAACGAGAAGCGGATGCTGCAGGAGTCGGTCGACGCGCTGTTCGA
The DNA here is from genome assembly GCF_000972925.1 of Mycobacterium sp. UM_Kg1. NCBI lineage: Bacteria > Bacillati > Actinomycetota > Actinomycetes > Mycobacteriales > Mycobacteriaceae > Mycobacterium > Mycobacterium sp. UM_Kg1. Next base: position 9,625 of record NZ_JRMK01000023.1, read on the forward strand.
CAACGGCCGTCGTGGCCGGCCGGTCACCGGACCGGGCAACCGCCCGCTGAAGTCCCTGAGCGACCTGCTCAAGGGCAAGCAGGGACGGTTCCGTCAGAACCTGCTCGGCAAGCGTGTCGACTACTCGGGCCGTTCGGTCATCGTCGTCGGTCCCCAGCTCAAGCTGCACCAGTGCGGTCTGCCGAAGCTGATGGCGCTGGAGCTGTTCAAGCCGTTCGTGATGAAGCGGCTGGTCGACCTGAACCACGCGCAGAACATCAAGAGCGCCAAGCGGATGGTGGAGCGGCAGCGCCCCCAGGTGTGGGACGTCCTCGAAGAGGTCATCGCCGAGCACCCGGTGCTGCTCAACCGTGCACCCACGCTGCACCGGCTGGGTATTCAGGCCTTCGAGCCGCAGCTGGTGGAAGGCAAGGCCATCCAGCTGCACCCGCTGGTCTGTGAGGCCTTCAACGCCGACTTCGACGGCGACCAGATGGCCGTGCACCTGCCGCTGAGCGCCGAGGCGCAGGCCGAGGCCCGCATCCTGATGCTGTCGAGCAACAACATCCTGTCGCCGGCGTCGGGTCGTCCGCTGGCCATGCCGCGACTGGACATGGTTACGGGCCTGTATTACCTGACCACCGAGATCGAAGGTGACACAGGCGAATACACTCCGGCGGCCAAGGACCGTCCGGAGACGGGCGTGTACTCCTCGCCGGCCGAGGCGATCATGGCCGTGGACCGCGGCGCGCTGAGCGTGCGGGCACGGATCAAGGTGCGTCTGGACCAGCTGCGGCCGCCGGCCGAGGTGGAGACCGAGCTGTTCGGCGAGAACGGCTGGCGCCCGGGCGGCGCCTGGATCGCCGAGACCACGCTGGGCCGGGTCCTGTTCAACGAGCTGCTGCCGGCCGGTTATCCGTTCGTGGACAAGCAGATGCACAAGAAGGTTCAGGCCGTCATCATCAACGACCTGGCCGAGCGCTACCCGATGATCGTGGTCGCGCAGACCGTCGACAAGCTCAAGGACGCCGGCTTCTACTGGGCCACGCGTTCGGGGGTCACGGTGTCGATGGCCGACGTGCTGGTGCCGCCGCGCAAGAAGGAGATCCTCGACTCCTACGAGGAGCGCGCCGACAAGCTGGAGAAGCAGTTCCAGCGTGGTGCACTCAACCGGGACGAGCGCAACGAGGCGCTGGTGGAGATCTGGAAGGAAGCCACCGAAGAGGTGGGTCAGGCGCTGCGTGACCACTACCCGTCCGACAACCCGATCATCACGATCGTGGACTCCGGGGCCACGGGTAACTTCACCCAGACCCGGACGCTGGCCGGCATGAAGGGTCTGGTGACCAACCCCAAGGGTGAGTTCATCCCGCGGCCCATCAAGTCCTCGTTCCGTGAGGGCCTGACCGTGCTGGAGTACTTCATCAACACCCACGGCGCCCGAAAGGGTCTGGCGGACACCGCTTTGCGTACCGCCGACTCCGGTTACCTGACTCGTCGTCTGGTGGACGTGTCCCAGGACGTGATCGTGCGCGAGCACGACTGCGGTACTGAGCGCGGCATCATCGTCGACTTGGCCGAGGTCCAGGCCGATGGATCGCTGATCCGCAACCCGTTCGTGGAGACGTCGGCGTACGCCCGCACGCTGGCCGTGGACGCGGTCGACAGCAACGGCAACGTTGTCGTCGAGCGCGGACACGACCTGGGCGACCCGTCGATCGAGGCACTGCTGGCGGCCGGTGTCGCCAGCGTCAAGGTGCGCTCGGTGCTGACCTGCGCCACCGGAACCGGAGTCTGCGCCACCTGCTACGGCCGTTCGATGGCCACCGGCAAGCTGGTCGACATCGGTGAGGCGGTCGGTATCGTCGCCGCCCAGTCCATCGGTGAGCCCGGCACGCAGCTGACCATGCGTACCTTCCACCAGGGTGGTGTCGGTGAGGACATCACCGGCGGTCTGCCGCGGGTGCAGGAACTGTTCGAGGCCCGGGTGCCGCGCGGCAAGGCGCCGATCGCCGACGTCGCGGGTCGGGTGCAGCTCGAAGAGGGCGAGAAGTTCTACAAGATCACGATCGTGCCGGACGACGGTGGCGAGGAAGTGGTCTACGACAAGCTGCCCAAGCGTCAGCGGCTGCGCGTGTTCAAGCACGACGACGGCTCGGAGCGGTTGCTGGCCGACGGCGACCACGTCGAGGTCGGACAGCAGCTCATGGAGGGTTCTGCCGACCCGCACGAGGTGCTGCGTGTGCAGGGGCCCCGTGAGGTGCAGATCCACCTGGTCAACGAGGTCCAGCAGGTCTACCGGGCCCAGGGTGTGTCGATCCACGACAAGCACATCGAGGTGATCGTCCGGCAGATGCTGCGCCGGGTGACCATCATCGACTCGGGCGCCACGGAGTTCCTGCCCGGATCGCTGACCGAGCGGGCCGAGTTCGAGACCGAGAACCGTCGCGTGGTCGCCGAGGGCGGCGAGCCCGCGGCCGGCCGGCCGGTGCTGATGGGTATCACCAAGGCGTCGCTGGCCACCGACTCGTGGCTGTCGGCGGCCTCCTTCCAGGAGACCACCCGCGTGCTGACCGATGCGGCGATCAACTGCCGCAGCGACAAGCTGCAGGGCCTGAAGGAGAACGTGATCATCGGCAAGCTGATCCCGGCCGGCACCGGCATCAACCGGTACCGCAACATCGCCGTGCAGCCCACCGAGGAGGCCCGGGCCGCTGCGTACACGATCCCGTCCTACGAGGATCAGTACTACAGCCCGGACTTCGGCGCCGCCACCGGTGCCGCGGTTCCGCTGGACGACTACGGATACAGCGACTACCGCTAGTCGGCACACGAGAAGAGCCCCGGAGCAGCGCTCCGGGGCTCTTCTCGTTCGGCCGCGCAGAAGGCGGCGTGGACCCCCGGTGAGCACGCAAGGTTGCGGCCCGGCAGCCGACCCGGTTGCATCGTTGGCATGGGGGACGAACTCAAAGACACCACCTTCTCGCGCAAGCAGCGCCGCCAGTACCGGCACAAGATCCAGCAGTGCCTGGATGTCTTCGAGACGATGCTGGCCCAGTCCAGCTTCGACTGCGATCCGCCGTTGACCGGTATGGAGATCGAGGGCAACCTGATCGGCGCAGACTACCGGCCCGCCATGGCCAACGCCGGTGTCCTGTCATCTATCGACGATCCGGCGTTTCAGCGCGAATTGGGTTCCTACAACATCGAGTTCAACGTGCCGCCCCGGCAGTTCACGGCGCTGTCCGCGCTGGACCTCGAAGCGCAGGTGCGGGCCCGGCTCAATGCCGCCGAGGCCAAGGCCCGCGCCCACGACGCGCGGATCGTGATGATCGGGATTCTGCCGACGCTGATGCCCGAGCACCTGTCCGGGGACTGGATGAGTGACTCCGCGCGGTATGTGGCGCTCAATGACTCGATCTTCGCCGCCCGCGGCGAAGACATCGACATCGACATCGACGGCCCGGAGCCGCTGAACCTGCACGTCGGAGACATCGCGCCGGAATCGGCCTGCACCAGTACACAATTGCACCTGCAAGTCTCGCCGTCAGACTTCGCCAGCCACTGGAATGCCGCGCAGGTGGTGGCCGGCCCGCAACTGGCGATCGGCGCCAATTCCCCCTACTTCTTCGGCCATCGGCTCTGGGCGGAGACCCGGGTGGAGCTGTTCGCCCAGTCCACCGACACCCGCCCCGACGAGCTGAAGAACCAGGGCGTGCGGCCCCGGGTCTGGTTCGGCGAAAGGTGGATCACCTCGATCTTCGACCTGTTCGAGGAGAACGTGCGCTACTTCCCGTCGCTGCTTCCCGAGATCTCCGACGAGGACCCGGCCGACGAACTCGCGCAGGGCCGCCCCCCGCAGCTGGCCGAGCTGCGTCTGCACAACGGCACCGTCTACCGCTGGAACCGCCCGGTCTACGACGTCGTGGACGGCCGGCCACACCTGCGGGTGGAGAACCGCGTCCTGCCCTCGGGTCCTACGGTCGCCGACATGGTGGCTAACGCGGTCTTCTACTACGGCCTGCTGCACCGCCTGGCCCGTGAGCAGCGTCCGCTGTGGACCCAGTTGGGTTTTGCGGTGGCCCACGACAACTTTCGGCGGGCGGCGCGCCACGGCATGGCGGCCCGGCTGTTCTGGCCGGGCCTGGGCGAGGTGAGTGCGGCGGAGCTGACGCGGCGCGTGCTGCTGCCGTCGGCCCGGCAGGGTCTGGAGGAATGGGGCGTGGCAGCCGAGGTGGTCGACCACTACCTGGGCATCATCGCCGATCGGGTGACGACCGGACGCAACGGCGCCACCTGGCAGGTGGCGACGGTTCGGGCGTTGCAGGAGCGGGGCGCCAGCCGAACTGCCGCACTGTCGGAGATGCTGCGCCGCTACTGCACGCACATGCACACCAACCAGCCGGTGCACACCTGGCCGATCGAACTGGACTGACCGTCGGCGTCGCGGCGCCGGTAGGCTGGCCGCCGTGTTGATCGGATCCCATGTGCGCCCGCAGAATCCGCTGGCAGCCGCCGAGGCCGAGGGGGCCGAGGTGGTGCAGATATTTCTCGGCAACCCGCAGAGCTGGAAGGCTCCCAAGCCCCGCGAAGACGCGGCGCAACTGCGCGCGGCGGCGCTGCCGATCTATGTCCACGCGCCCTACCTGATCAACGTCGCCTCGCCGAACAACCGGGTGCGCATCCCGTCGCGCACCGTCTTGCAGCAGACCTGCGATGCCGCCGCCGACGTCGGCGCGGTGGCGGTGATCGTGCACGGCGGCCACGTCACCGCCGACGACGACGATCCGCAGGCCGGTTTCGTCCGATGGCGCAAGGCGCTGGACCGCCTGGAGACCACGGTCCCGGTGTACCTGGAGAACACCGCCGGGGGCGAGTACGCGATGGCGCGGCACTTCGACACCATCGCCAAGCTGTGGGACCACATCGGCGATACCGGCGTCGGGTTCTGCCTGGACACCTGCCACACCTGGGCGGCCGGGGAATCCCTGCCCGACGCCGTGGAGCGCATCAAGGCGATCACCGGGCGCATCGATCTGGTGCACTGCAACGACTCCAAGGACGCCGCGGGTTCCGGGCGCGACCGGCACGCCAACTTCGGTACCGGCCAGATCGATCCGGACCTGCTGGTCGCGGTGGTCAAGGCCGCCGGTGCGCCGGTGATCTGCGAAACCGCGGAGGAGGGCCGCAAGGCCGACATCGCGTTCCTGCGCGATCGCGTGAGCTGATAATGCGGATGCCGGAAAACCATCCCTTATGGCCGATTCAGTAGTTTCAACATGACAACGAGTTGGTTTCGTGCTACAAATGTGTGTAGGCGCCGTGACTGCGGCGGCTGCGCACTCGTCATCTCGGCACTGGAGGGGGTCCACATGTCTGAGCAACATGGCGTAGGGGGAATGCGCAGCGCCTAGTCCGGCGCCTCAAAATCGACGGCGGTCACGGCCTGAACCTCCCGACTTCAGGCTGTGACCGCCGTTTATTTCGTCGGACTCCTTGCGGTTACAGCCATTGTGCATGCGTGGAAAAACGGTAATACTCCGGTTATGGCCGACACGCATATCGTCACCAACCAGGTACTTCCGCTGGAGGGGTTCAACCCCGCCTCGTCCCCGGTCCTGATCGAGGCGCTGATCCGCGAGGGAGGCCAGTGGGGCGTCGACGCCGTGACCGAACTCGGAGCCCTGTCCGGATCCCAGCAGGTGCAACGCTGGGGCCGGCTGGCCGACCGCAACCGCCCGGTGCTGCACACCCACGACGTGGTCGGCAACCGGATCGACGAGGTCGAATACGACCCCGCCTACCACGAGTTGATGCGCGCCGCGATAGCGCACGGCCTGCACGCCGCCCCGTGGGCCGACCCGCGGCCCGGCGCGCACGTGGTCCGCGCCGCGCAGACCGGCGTGTGGACCGCCGAGCCGGGTCACATGTGTCCGATCTCGATGACGTATGCGGTCGTGCCCGCGCTGCGCAACAACGCCGAACTCGCCAAGACCTACGAGCCGCTGCTGACCAGCCGCGTCTACGACCCCGAGCTGAAGGTGCCGGTGACCAAAGCCGGAATCACCGCGGGCATGTCGATGACCGAGAAGCAGGGCGGCTCCGATGTGCGCGCCGGAACCACCCAGGCGGTGCCCAACGCCGACGGCAGCTACACCCTGACCGGCCACAAATGGTTCACCTCGGCGCCGATGTGCGACGTGTTCCTGGTGCTGGCGCAGGCGCCCGGTGGGCTGAGCTGCTTCTTCCTGCCCCGCATCCTGCCCGACGGGACCCGCAACCGGATGCGGCTGCAGCGGCTCAAGGACAAACTGGGCAACCACGCCAACGCCTCCAGCGAGGTCGAGTACGACGGCGCCACCGCGTGGCTGGTGGGACCGGAGGGCCGCGGGGTCTCGGTCATCATCGAGATGGTCAACCTCACCCGGCTGGACTGCGCGCTGGGCAGCGCGACCAGCATGCGGATGGGGCTGGCTCGCGCCACCCACCACGCGCAGCACCGCAAGGCGTTCGGCGCCTACCTGATCGATCAACCGCTGATGCGCAACGTGCTGGCGGATTTGGCCGTGGAGGCCGAGGCGGCCACCATGGTCGCGATGCGGATGGCCGGCGCCACGGACAAGGCGGTGCGCGGCGACGAGCGCGAGGGCCTGCTGCGCCGGCTCGGCCTGGCGGCCACCAAGTACTGGGTCTGCAAACGCGCCACGCCGCACGCCGCCGAGGCGATGGAGTGCCTGGGCGGCAACGGCTACATCGAGGACTCGCTGATGCCGCGGCTGTATCGGGAGGCGCCGCTGATGGGCATCTGGGAGGGCTCGGGCAACGTCAGCGCCCTGGACACGCTGCGCGCGCTGGCCACCGCCCCGCAGTCGGTGGACGTGCTCTTCGACGAACTCGCCGGCGCCGCCGGGCAGGACCAGCGCCTGGACGCCCACGTCGCGGCGCTGCAGACCCGACTGGCCGGCCTCGGATCCGACCTCGTCGCCGCCCAGAACCAGGCCCGCAAAATCGCCGAGGACATCGGCCTGGCGCTGCAGGGTGCGCTGCTGGTGCGCCACGGCCACCCGGCCGTGGCCGAGGCGTTCCTGGCGACCCGGCTCGCGCACCAGTGGGGCGGTGCCTACGGCACCCTGCCGGCCGGTCTGGACCTCGGACCGATCATCGAGCGCGCACTGGTCAAGGGCTGAGGCCGGCACGCCATGCGGCACCACATCGCCCCGGTCGAATTCGACAACCTGCGGACCATGACCTACGAGGTCACCGACCGCGTCGCCCGGATCACCTTCGACCGCCCCGAGCACGGCAACGCGATCACCGCCGACACCCCACTGGAGCTGTCGGCCCTGGTGGAGCGAGCCGATCTGGACCCGAATGTGCACGTGATCCTGGTGTCGGGCCGCGGCGAGGGCTTCTGCGCGGGCTTCGACCTGGGCGCCTACGCCGATGGGTCCGCATCGGCCGGCGGGGGGGACTACCGCGGCACCGTGCTCGACGGCAAGACCCAGGCCGCCAACCATCGCCCGGACAAGCCGTGGGACCCGATGATCGACTACCAGATGATGAGCCGTTTCGTGCGCGGTTTTGCGTCGCTGATGTACGCCGACAAGCCCACCGTGGTCAAGATCCACGGTTACTGCGTGGCCGGCGGCACCGACATCGCGCTGCACGCCGACCAGGTGATCGCGGCATCCGACGCCAAGATCGGTTATCCGCCGGCCCGGGTGTGGGGAGTGCCCGCCGCGGGACTGTGGGCCCACCGGCTCGGCGACCAGCGCGCCAAACGGCTTCTGCTGACCGGCGACTGCATCACCGGGGCGCAGGCCGCCGAATGGGGGCTGGCGATCGAGGCGCCCGATCCGGCCGACCTCGATGAGCGCACCGAGCGCCTGGTGGCCCGGATCGCCGCCATGCCGGTCAACCAGCTGATCATGACGAAACTCGCGCTCAACACCGCGCTGCTGCAACAGGGCGTTGCCACCAGCCGGATGGTCAGCACCGTATTCGACGGGGTGGCGCGGCACACCCCCGAAGGCCATGCTTTCGTCGCCGACGCGGTGGCACACGGGTTTCGCGACGCCGTGCGGCACCGCGACGAGCCGTTCGGGGACTACGGCCGGCAGGCCTCCGGGGTTTAGGAAGCCACGCCATGCCCGTACGGATGACAGCGCGCTCGGTAGTCCTGTCGGTGCTGCTCGGGGCGCACCCGGCGTCGGCTACCGCGGCTGAATTGTTGCGTCTCACCACCGGTTTCGGCATCAAAGAGACCGCCTTGCGGGTCGCGCTGACCCGGCTGGTCGCCGCCGGCGACCTGGTGCGCTCCGCCGAGGGCTACGGACTGTCCGAGCGTCTGCTCGAGCGCCAGCGTCAACAGGACGCCGCCCTGGACCCGCAGACCACAGACTGGGACGGCGACTGGCTGGCCGTGGTGATCACCAGCGTCGGCTGCGACGCGCGAACCCGCGCGGGCCTGCGGGCGGGGCTGTCCGAGCGGCGGTTCGCCGAACTGCGCGAGGGGTTCTGGATGCGCCCGGCCAATATCGCCGCCGAGCTCGACGGCTTGGCGCAGCACACCCGGCTGCTCACCGCTCGCGACGACCATCCGGCCGAACTGGCTGCCACACTGTGGGATCTGACCGGGTGGGCACGGACCGGCCACGAGCTGCTCGCCGCCATGGCCGAGGCGACGGACATCCCGGCCCGCTTCGTCGTCGCTGCGGCCATGGTCCGCCACCTGCGCCGGGATCCGGTGCTGCCAACCGAACTGCTTCCGGCGGATTGGCCGGGAGCGCGAATCCGCAGCCGCTACGCGGCCTTCGCGGACGAACTGGCCTCGCGCCGCGAGGCGGGCCGAGAGGCGGTGTTGCAATGAACGATTCGGTACGTGTGGAGCGCAGCGGCCCGGTCACCACGGTGATCCTCAACCGGCCGCACGCGCGCAACGCCGTCGACGGCCCGACCGCCGCGGCGCTGTATCAGGCCTTCGACGAGTTCGACCGCGACCAGGCGGCGTCGGTGGCGGTGCTGTGGGGAGACCACGGAACATTTTGCGCGGGTGCCGATCTCAAAGCGCTGGGCACCCCGAACGCCAATCAGACCCACCGCAGCGGTCCCGGCCCCATGGGGCCCACCCGAATGATGTTGTCCAAACCGGTGATCGCCGCGGTGAGCGGTTACGCGGTGGCCGGGGGACTGGAACTGGCGCTGTGGTGCGACCTGCGGGTGGCCGAGGCCGACGCGGTGTTCGGCGTCTTCTGCCGGCGTTGGGGGGTACCGCTGATCGACGGCGGCACCGTGCGACTGCCTCGGCTGATCGGGCACAGCCGCGCCATGGACATGATCCTCACCGGCCGGGCGGTGAACGCCGAGGAGGCGCTGGCAATCGGCCTGGCCAACCGGGTGGTTCCCCCCGGCCACGCGCGCCGGGCGGCGGAGCGGTTGGCGCTCGACCTGGCCGAGCTGCCGCAGGGCTGCCTGCGTTCGGACCGGTTGTCGGCGTTGCGGCAGTGGGGCCTGACCGAATCCCACGCACTGGATCAGGAATTCGACAGCATCGAGCGGGTCGGCGATGAGGCGCTGCGCGGGGCGGGCCGGTTCGCCGGCGGCGCCGGCCGCCACGGCGCCAAAGCCTGAGCGCGGGCCCGGGTGCCCAGCGGGCGTTGCCCGTCAGCGTCGCGCGGTGACGGTGTTGCCCGAGCCGCGATCGTCGACCTTCGGCTGCCCGTCGCGATAGGTGACCGAATTGTTGAGCCCGGTCAGTGTCAGGGTCTTGCCGATGCGCTCGATGGTGATGCGGTTGTCGGCGCCGCTGACGTCGACTGCCGCACAGCTGCCCCGGACCGTGAGCTTGTTGTTGGAACCGGCCACGGTGAGCGACTTGCCGTCAGCGCAGTCCAAGGCCGACGTCGCGCCGAACGACGCGTAGCTGAGCATGTCGGAGAACTGGCCGCCATAGCTCTTGGCGATCCGAGCGGATTCGGGCGCCGGCGAGCCGCAGCCGGTGAGCACGACCGCCAGCACTGCGATGCCGCCGGCCGCCAGCGGGCCGCGGCAGCGCCGGCGACCGCCGGTCACGCCGGTCACGCCGGTACGCGCTGGAGCCGGTTGGTCATGCCCAGCTCGCGTCCGCGGTCGAACAGCAGGGGATCACCGTTGTGGTAGTAGACGGTCTGGTCGTAGCCGTAGACGGTGACGTCGTTGACGATGTTCTCGGCGATCACGGTGTTCTGCGAACCCTGCATGGTCACCGCCCAGCAGCTGCCCACCGCGTGGACGGTGACGTTGACGCCGTTGACGAACAGCGTCCCGCCGTTGCAGTCCAGAACATGCGTATCGTGCACCCCGTAGATGTGGATGTCGCCGGGCACCGCTTGCGCGCTCGGGGCGCCGCCCAGGAAACCGGCTGCCAGAGCCAGCAGCGCGCCGGCACACGCGGTCCATTTCATCGACGGGCACCTCTCGCCAGACTCAATTTCGGCACAGCTTACGTCGGACGCGCGGGCGCGTACGCGAGTTCCCCCACTGATCGGTCGATTAGAGTTCTGTGCTGACCTCCTCGGCCAATGTGAAGGGCGTACTCCATGTCAGCTCGGCCAGACCCGCCCGCACCGGGGGGTCGCTCGCGCGCCAACGGCAAATCGGGGGCGCGCCCGGTCAAGCTGAGCCGTGACGGCATCGTCAACGCCGCCCTGAACTTTCTGGACCGGGAGGGCTGGGATGCCCTGACCATCAACGCGTTGGCCACGCAGCTGGGCACCAAGGGACCGTCGCTGTACAACCACGTGCACAGTCTGGGCGACCTGCGGCGCGCCATGCGCATGCGTGTCATCGACGACATCCTCGAGATGCTGACCCAGGTCGGCCAGGGCCGCGCCCGCGATGACGCGGTGCTGGCGATGGCCGGTGCCTACCGCAGCTACGCCCACCACCACCCGGGCCGGTATTCGGCGTTCACCCGGATGCCGCTGGGCGGCGACGACCCGGAGTACACCGCCGCGGCCACCCGGGCGGCCGCCCCGGTGATCGAGGTGTTGATGTCCTATGGGCTCGAAGGGGAGCGGGCGTTTCACGCGGCCCTGGAGTTCTGGGCGGCCATGCACGGGTTTGTGCTGCTGGAGATGACCGGAGTCATGGACGACGTAGACACCGACGCGGTCTTCGCCGACATGGTGCGCAGGCTGGCTTCGGCGATGGACAGCCGCACCGCGTAGCCGGGGGGCGGGCGCGGGAGCCCGGCGTCGACGCGCTTTGACCTGCCAGAGTGTTGGCGGGTATTGTGGTAGCTCGTGCCTGGCCACCGAGGCGCGTTTGGTGACATAACGCGCGCGCCTGGCCCAATTCGCATGTCCATTATGCAGCGGAGGAATCCGCAGCGGCCCATGCGACACGCCCGACCGCGGGGTAGCGGTGGGGCACAGACTGCAGGATTTACGAGAGTTTTGAACAGCGATACAGGAAGCCGGTAGATGCCAACCATTCAGCAGCTGGTCCGTAAGGGCCGCCGCGACAAGGTCGCCAAGGTGAAGACCGCGGCCCTCAAGGGCAGCCCGCAGCGTCGGGGGGTGTGCACCCGCGTGTACACCACCACTCCGAAGAAGCCGAACTCGGCACTTCGCAAGGTGGCGCGTGTCAGGCTGACCAGCCAGGTGGAGGTGACCGCCTACATCCCGGGTGAGGGTCACAACCTGCAGGAGCACTCGATGGTGCTGGTGCGTGGCGGGCGTGTGAAGGACCTGCCGGGTGTGCGCTACAAGATCATTCGCGGCTCGCTGGACACCCAGGGAGTCAAGAACCGCAAGCAGGCCCGCAGCCGCTACGGCGCGAAGAAGGAGAAGAGCTGATGCCGCGCAAGGGCCCCGCACCCAAGCGTCCGCTGGTCAACGACCCGGTCTACGGATCCCAGCTGGTCACCCAGCTGGTCAACAAGGTGCTGCTCGACGGCAAGAAGTCGCTGGCTGAGCGCATCGTCTACGGCGCTCTCGAGCAGGCTCGGGAAAAGACCGGCACCGACCCCGTCGTGACGCTCAAGCGTGCGCTCGACAACGTCAAGCCGGCTCTGGAGGTCCGCAGCCGCCGTGTCGGTGGCGCCACCTACCAGGTGCCGGTCGAGGTGCGCGCCGAGCGCTCCACCACCCTGGCGCTGCGCTGGCTGGTGAGCTTCTCGCGGGCCCGCCGGGAGAAGACCATGGTCGAGCGGCTGGCCAACGAGATCCTGGACGCCAGCAATGGCCTCGGCGCCGCGGTCAAGCGGCGCGAAGACACCCACAAGATGGCCGAGGCCAACCGGGCGTTCGCGCACTACCGCTGGTGATCACGTCGGCGTAACCGCTGACGCGCACCGGCGACAACAAGCAACCGAAGTTACCGAAAGAGTGGGAAGACTGCTGTGGCACAGGACGTGCTGACCGACCTGAGCAAGGTCCGCAACATCGGCATCATGGCGCACATCGATGCCGGTAAGACGACGACGACCGAGCGCATCCTGTACTACACCGGCGTCAACTACAAGATCGGTGAGACGCACGACGGCGCCTCCACGACCGACTGGATGGAGCAGGAGCAGGAGCGCGGCATCACCATCACCTCCGCCGCGGTGACCTGCTTCTGGAACAAGAACCAGATCAACATCATCGACACCCCCGGGCACGTCGACTTCACCGTCGAGGTGGAGCGCTCCCTGCGGGTGCTCGACGGCGCGGTCGCGGTGTTCGACGGCAAAGAGGGCGTGGAGCCGCAGTCCGAGCAGGTGTGGCGGCAGGCCGACAAGTACGACGTGCCCCGGATCTGCTTCGTCAACAAGATGGACAAGCTCGGTGCGGACTTCTACTTCACCGTGCGCACCATCGAAGAACGGCTCGGCGCGCGGCCCCTGGTGATCCAGCTGCCCATCGGCGCGGAGAACGACTTCGAGGGCATCGTCGACCTGGTCGAGATGAACGCCAAGGTGTGGCGCGGCGAGACCAAGCTCGGGGAGACCTACGAGACCATCGAGATTCCGGCCGAGCTGGCCGACAAGGCCGACGAGTACCGCACCGCCCTGCTGGAGACCGTCGCCGAGACCGACGAGGCCCTGCTGGAGAAGTACCTGGGCGGCGAAGAGCTCACGATCGAAGAGATCAAGGGCGGGATCCGCAAGCTGACGGTCTCCTCGGAGCTGTACCCGGTGCTGTGCGGCAGCGCCTTCAAGAACAAGGGTGTCCAGCCGATGCTGGACGCGGTGATCGACTACCTGCCGTCGCCGCTGGACGTCGAGTCGGTGCAGGGCCACGTGCCCGGCAAGGAAGACGAGATCATCAGCCGCAAGCCCAGCATCGACGAGCCGTTCGCGGCGCTGGCGTTCAAGATCGCGGTGCACCCGTTCTTCGGCAAGCTCACCTACGTCCGGGTCTACTCCGGCCGGGTCGAGTCCGGCGCTCAGGTGATCAACTCGACCAAGGGCAAGAAGGAGCGGCTGGGCAAGCTGTTCCAGATGCACTCCAACAAGGAGAACCCGGTCGACTCCGTCTCCGCCGGCCACATCTACGCGGTGATCGGCCTCAAGGACACCACCACCGGCGACACGCTGTGCGACCCGAACAACCAGATCGTGCTGGAGTCCATGACTTTCCCGGCTCCGGTCATCGAGGTGGCCATCGAGCCGAAGACCAAGAGCGACCAGGAGAAGCTGGGCCTGGCGATCCAGAAGCTGGCCGAAGAGGACCCGACCTTCAAGGTGCACCTGGACCCCGAGACCGGTCAGACCGTGATCGGCGGCATGGGCGAGCTGCACCTGGACATCCTGGTGGACCGCATGCGCCGCGAGTTCAAGGTCGAGGCCAACGTCGGCAAGCCGCAGGTGGCCTACAAGGAGACCATCCGCCGCAAGGTGGAGAAGGTCGAATACACCCACAAGAAGCAGACGGGTGGTTCCGGCCAGTTCGCGAAGGTCATCATCGACGTCGAGCCGTTCACCGGCGAAGACGGCGCGACTTACGAGTTCGAGAACAAGGTCACCGGTGGCCGCGTGCCCCGCGAGTACATCCCCGCGGTGGACGCCGGCGCCCAGGACGCCATGCAGTACGGCGTGCTGGCCGGCTACCCGCTGGTCAACATCAAGGTCACCCTGCTCGACGGTCAGTACCACGACGTCGACTCCTCCGAGATGGCGTTCAAGGTTGCCGGCTCGCAGGCGCTGAAGAAGGCTGCCGCGGCTGCGCAGCCGGTGATCCTGGAACCGATCATGGCCGTTGAGGTCACCACGCCCGAGGACTACATGGGCGATGTGATCGGTGACCTGAACTCCCGCCGTGGTCAGATCCAGGCCATGGAGGAGCGCAGCGGTGCGCGCGTCGTCAAGGCGCAGGTGCCGCTGTCAGAGATGTTCGGCTACGTCGGAGACCTCCGGTCGAAGACCCAGGGCCGGGCGAACTACTCCATGGTTTTCGACTCCTACGCCGAAGTGCCGGCGCAGGTGTCGAAGGAGATCATCGCGAAGGCAACGGGCGAGTAACCAACTTCCCGCCCGTGCCGCTACGGTGGCACAAACGAGAAAAGATCAATCCTGCTGTAACCCAGCACCAACAAGTCCAGGAGGACAAGAAGTGGCGAAGGCGAAGTTCGAGCGGACGAAGCCGCACGTCAACATCGGGACCATCGGTCACGTTGACCACGGCAAGACCACGCTGACCGCGGCTATCACCAAGGTTCTGCACGACAAGTACCCGAACCTGAACGAGTCCCGCGCGTTCGACCAGATCGACAACGCTCCCGAAGAGCGCCAGCGTGGTATCACGATCAACATCTCCCACGTGGAGTACCAGACCGAGAAGCGGCACTACGCCCACGTCGACGCGCCGGGCCACGCCGACTACATCAAGAACATGATCACCGGTGCCGCCCAGATGGACGGCGCGATCCTGGTGGTCGCGGCCACCGACGGCCCGATGCCGCAGACCCGCGAGCACGTGCTGCTGGCCCGTCAGGTGGGTGTGCCCTACATCCTGGTGGCGCTGAACAAGTCCGACATGGTCGACGACGAGGAGCTGCTCGAGCTCGTCGAGATGGAGGTCCGCGAACTGCTGGGCGCCCAGGAGTTCGACGAGGAGGCCCCGGTGGTCCGGGTGTCGGCTCTGAAGGCCCTCGAGGGTGACGAGAAGTGGGTCAAGTCCGTCGAGGACCTGATGGACGCCGTCGACGAGTCCATCCCGGACCCGGTCCGCGAGACCGACAAGCCGTTCCTGATGCCCGTTGAGGACGTCTTCACGATCACCGGTCGTGGCACCGTCGTCACCGGTCGTGTCGAGCGCGGCGTGATCAACGTCAACGAGGAAGTCGAGATCGTCGGCATCCGTCCGGAGACCACCAAGACCACCGTCACCGGTGTCGAGATGTTCCGCAAGCTGCTGGACCAGGGCCAGGCCGGTGACAACGTCGGTCTGCTGATCCGTGGTGTCAAGCGTGAGGACGTCGAGCGCGGCCAGGTTGTGGTCAAGCCCGGCACCACCACCCCGCACACCGAGTTCGAGGGCCAGGCCTACATCCTGTCCAAGGACGAGGGTGGTCGTCACACGCCGTTCTTCAACAACTACCGTCCGCAGTTCTACTTCCGGACCACGGACGTGACCGGTGTGGTGACGCTGCCGGAGGGCACCGAGATGGTCATGCCCGGCGACAACACCGAGATGTCGGTGAAGCTGATCCAGCCCGTCGCCATGGACGAGGGTCTGCGGTTCGCCATCCGCGAGGGTGGTCGCACCGTCGGCGCCGGCCGGGTCGTCAAGATCATCAAGTAGTTCTCTTTCTGCGACAGCAGAGGCGAAAGCCCCCTTCCCCGCGTCGGAAGGGGGCTTTCGTATTCGCCGGCGAGAACCCGGCGCGGCGATATTCTGTGGCACATGATGTGGCGCTATGTGAAAGCCCAGTTCATGGTCCTGTTGTTCGGCGGACTGGTGGGGCCCATCTTCCTGATCTGCTACCTGAGTTTCGGCCGGCTGGCGGGACTGGAATGGATGCTCTACTGGGGCATTGCGGTCACCTGTGCTGACGTGGTGGCCGCGGTGCTGTGGACCGGCTACGGAGCGAAGGCCGCGAACCGGCAGCAGTACCTCGAACAGCACGGCGTGCTGGCCCTGGCGCAGGTGGTCGCCATTCACGAGACCTCGACCCGGGTCAACAACCAGCCGCTGGTCAAACTCGACCTGCACGTCGAAGGGCCGGGGCTGGTGCCGTTCGACACCCAGGACCGGGTGCTGGCCACCCTGAACCGGTTGCCGGTGATCACCGCGCGCCGACTTGCCGTCCTGGTCGACCCCGCCACCAACGACTTCTGCGTCGATTGGCAGCGCAGCGCGCTGCTGGGCGGCACGGTCCCGGCACGGTTCACCCTCGCCGAGGACAACAAGACCTACGACCTGACCGGCCACACCGGCCCGGTGATGGAGATTCTGCAGATCCTGCGGGCACACGGCATCCCGGTGCAGGGCCAGATCGACATCCGTTCCGACCCGGCGGTGCGCCAGCAGGTGGCCGCGGTGGTCCGTCAGGCCGCCGAGCAGGCCACCGAGGCGGCGGCGGGCCGGGACGCCGCCGAGCCGCGATCGGCCGGAGAGCGCCTGCAGGAATTGGAGGTTCTGCGCCAGGAAGGAGTCGTCACCGACGACGAGTACCACCAGAAGCGGCAGCAGATCATCGCCGAGCTGTGACGGTCCCGATCGGTAGAACACGTTCTATATCCAGCTGTTAGCCTCGTCAGGTGAGCGAGAGCCAGAACCACAATCTGCAGGGCAAGGTGGCCTTCGTGACCGGCGCGGCGCGCGGTCAGGGCCGTTCGCACGCGATCCGGCTGGCGGCCGCCGGCGCCGACATCATCGCCACCGACATCTGCGGTCCGGTGTCGGACTCCATCACCTATCCCGCGGCCACCCCCGAAGATTTCGCCGAGATGGTCAGCGCCGTCGAGGCCCACGGCCGCAAGGTGCTGGCCCGTCCGGTGGACGTCCGTGACGACGAAGGGCTGCGCAGCCTGGTCGCCGACGGCGTCGAGCAGTTCGGCCGCCTCGACGTCCTGGTCGCCAACGCCGGTGTGCTGAGCTGGGGCCGGCTGTGGGAGCTCACCGACGAGCAGTGGAACACCGTGATCGACGTGAACCTGACCGGCACCTGGCGCACCATCCGTGCGGCGGTGCCGGCGATGATCGCGGCCGACAACGGCGGATCCATCGTGATCGTCAGTTCCTCGGCGGGCTTGAAGGCCACCCCGGGCAACGGCCACTACGCCGCGAGCAAGCACGCGCTGGTGGGCCTGACCAACACGCTGGCCCTCGAAGTCGGGGCGCACCGCATCCGGGTCAACTCGATTCACCCCTACTCGGTGGACACTCCGATGATCGAGCCGCAGGTGATGGCCGAGATCTTCACCGAGCGGCCGGACTATCTGCACGCGTTCCCCCCGATGCCGCTGCACCCGCAGTCGTTCATGACGCCTGACCAGGTCTCCGACGTGGTGGTTTGGTTGGCCGGCGATGGCTCTGGAATCCTGACGGGAGTCCAGATCCAGGTCGACAAGGGCGCGCTCAAGTACTGATCGCCTCTGGTCGGCAGAACAGGGGGATAGTGGTGCCCGACAACGGGATCGTCATCGTCGGCGGCGGCCTGGCAGCCGTGCGCACAGCCGAGGAACTGCGGCGCGCGGAATACGCGGGTCCGATCACGATCGTCTCCGACGAGTCCCGACCGCCGTACGACCGGCCGCCGCTGACCAAAGAGGTGCTGCGCGGTGAGCGTGACGACACCACGCTGGAGCCCCCCGAGTTCTACGCCGCCCACGACATCAGCCTGCGGTTGGGCTGCGGTGCCCGCAGCGTCGACACCGCGGCGCAGGAAGTGACCCTGGCCGACGGAACCGTGCTCGGCTACGACCACCTGGTGATCGCCACCGGGCTGGTGCCGCGGCGCATCCCGAGCCTGCCCGACCTCGACGGCATCCGGGTGATCCGGTCCTTCGAGGACAGCCTGGCGGTGCGCGACGATGCGGCCGGGGCGCGCCGGGCGGTGGTGATCGGGGCCGGCTTCATCGGTTGTGAGGCGGCGGCCAGCCTGCGCAAGCTGGGCTTGGACGTGGTCCTGGTCGAGCCGCAGCCGGCGCCGCTGGCCGCCGTGCTCGGTGAGCAGATCGGCGAACTGGTGGCGCGGCTGCACCGGGCCAACGGCGTCGACGTGCGCAGCGGCGTCGGGGTGGCCGAAGTTCGCGGCGCGGGACGGGTCCAGACCGTGGTGCTCACCGACGGGACCGAACTGGCGGCCGACCTGGTGGTGCTCGGCGTCGGCTCGACGCCCGCGACCGAATGGCTGGAGGGCTCCGGTGTGGAGCTGGACAACGGGGTGGTGTGCGACGCGACGGGACGCACCAGTGCGCCGCAGGTGTGGGCGGTCGGCGACGTCGCCTTCTGGCGGGGCCGCGACGGGCATCAGGTCCGGGTGGAGCACTGGAGCAACGTCGTCGCCCAGGCCCGCACCATGGTCCCGAACATGCTGGGCCGCGAGTCGCTGCACGACGTGGCGGTACCGGCGTATTTCTGGAGCGACCAGTACGACGTGAAGATCCAGTGCCTGGGCGAGCCGGAGGCCACCGACACCGTGCACGTGGTCGAGGACGACGGCCACAAGTTCCTGGCCTACTACGAGCGCAACGGCGTGCTGGCCGGGGTGGTGGGCGCCGGCCGGCCCGGCAAGGTGATGGGGGCCCGGGCCAAGATCGCCGCGGGAGCCCCGATCTCCGAGGTGCTCAACCCGTAGGCCGATCGTCCCCGACCTCCGGCGGAGAACGCTATTCTCTGACCGGAGATTGTGAGGTGCGCGATGGCGGAGGGCCAGCGGTCCCGGCTCGACGGTGCGTTGCTGGGGCGATGGCTCGACGCCAACGGGGCACCCGGCCACGGCGAGTTGCCCCGGCTTGAACCGCTGACCGGAGGCTCGCAGAACACGCTTTACCGGGTGCACCGGGGCGAGGCCGCCATGGTGCTGCGGATGCCCGGCCCGCGCGCCGACGCCGCCCGAATCGACGGGCTGCGGCGCGAGATCCGCCTGGTGCGGGCGTTGTCGGGCACCGACGTACCGCATGCGCAGCTGATCGCCGCTGACGACGGCGAGCTGCTCGGCACCCCGTTCTACGTCATGGCGGAGGTGACCGGCTGGAATTCGACCGGCAACGCCTGGCCGGCCCCGTTCGACACGGACCGAAATGCCCGCCGCGGCCTGGCTTTCGAGCTCGTCGAGGGCGCCGCCCGGCTCGGCCGGGTGGACTGGCGGGCGCAGGGCCTGGAAGGGTTCGGCCGCCCGGACGGATTCCACGAGCGCCAGGTGGACCGCTGGCTGGCATTCCTGGACCGCTACCGGGTGCGGGAGCTGCCGGGTCTGCACGAGGCCGCGGACTGGCTGCGCCGCAACCGGCCGCAGCACTACACCCCGGGCATCATGCACGGCGACTACCAGTTCGCCAACGTGATGTACGCCCACGGGGCACCGGCGAAACTGGTCGCCATCATCGACTGGGAGATGACGACCGTCGGGGATCCCCTGTTGGACCTGGCCTGGGCGTTGCTGGGCTACGACGGCGAGAACCCGCGCACCGACGGGTATTACGCCGACCTCACCGGTATGCCGGCCCGATCCGAGCTGCTGGCGCACTACGAGCGGCTCAGCGGCCTGTCCACCGAGAACATCGACTACTACCTGGTGCTGGCCAACTGGAAGCTGGGGATCGTGTTGGAGAAGACCTACGCCGCCTCGGTCACCGGCGCAGCGGTCGACCCGCAGATCGCCGCCGCCATGGGACCGATGATCCCGCAGTTGATCGGTGCCGCAGCCGAACTCGCCCGTTCCCTTCCGTCGAAGCGAGCGTGAGATGGGTTACGCCGACGCGCTCTTCGACCTGACCGACCGCGTGGTCCTGATCACCGGCGGCAGTCGCGGCCTGGGCCGCGAGATGGCGATGGCCGCCGCCCAGTGCGGCGCGGACGTGCTGATCGCCAGCCGCAAATTCGAGGCCTGCCAGCTGGCCGCCGCCGAGATCGAGGCCGCCACCGGACGCTCGGCGATGCCCTATGCCGTGCACGTCGGGCACTGGGATGAGCTCGACGGCTTGGTCGAGGCGGCCTATCAGCGGTTCGGCCGGGTCGATGTGTTGGTCAACAACGCCGGCATGTCGCCGGTCTATGACAAGCAGACCGACGTCACCGAGAAGATGTTCGACGCCGTGGTCAACCTCAACCTCAAAGGGCCCTTCAGGTTGTCGGCGTTGATCGGTGAACGGATGGTGGCGGCCGGCCGGGGATCGATCATCAATGTGAGCACCCACGGGTCGCTGCGCCCGCACCCGTCCTTCATTCCCTACGCTGCGGCCAAGGCCGGCCTCAACGTCATGACCGAGGCGCTGGCCCAGGCTTTCGGGCCGACGGTGCGGGTCAACACCTTGATGCCCGGCCCCTTCCTCACCGATATCTCCAAGGCCTGGGATTTCGGACAAGACGCCAACCCGTTCGGCTCCGCGGCATTGCAGCGCGCCGGCAATCCCCCCGAGATCGTCGGCGCAGCCCTGTTCTTGATGTCGGATGCCTCCAGTTTCACCACCGGCTCGATCCTGCGGGCCGACGGCGGCAGTGCCTGAGGCACCGACGAAAGGAACGAAGCGATGGCGTGGGACTTCTCCACCGAACCGGAGTTCGAGGCCAAGCTCGACTGGATCCGTTCATTCGTGCGCGACGAGGTCGAACCACTGGAAGTGCTGTTTCCCGGCTGCGAATATCTGCCGCTGACCGAGGAACGCCGCCGTATCGTCGACCCCCTCAAGGACCGGGTGCGCGAGCAGGGGCTGTGGGCTCCGCACCTGGGTCCCGAGCTGGGCGGTCAGGGATTCGGGGCGGTCAAACTGACCCTGATCAACGAGATCCTCGGCCGATCCAGCTGGGCGCCGATCGTGTTCGGCACCCAGGCCCCCGACACCGGCAACGCCGAAATCCTGGCCCGTTTCGGCACGCAGGAGCAAAAAGACCGCTACCTGGCCGGGCTGCTGTCGGGGGAGATCTTCTCCTGCTTCTCGATGACCGAGCCGCAGGGCGGAGCCGACCCGCGGGTGTTCACCACCAGTGCCCGGCGGGCCGGCCCCGAAGACGATGCCGACTGGGTGATCACCGGGCGCAAGTACTTCTCCTCCAACGCCTCGGTGGCGTCGTTTTTCATCGTGGTGGCCATCACCGACCCGGATGTGCCCGTGCACCGCGGGGCCTCGACGTTCTTGATCCCGGCCGGCACCCCCGGCCTGGTCATCGAAGCCACCCATCACCTGGTCGGCTCGCATCCCCACGAGGCCGGGCATTCCCTGGTGCGCTACGACGACGTCCGAGTGCCGGCCGACGCGATCCTGGGGGAGCCGGGGCAAGGATTCCTGATCCTGCAGAGCCGGCTGGCCGGCGGGCGCCTGCATCACGCCATGCGCTCGATCGGCGTGGCGCAGCGCGCCATCGACATGATGGCCCGCCGCGCCAAAAGCCGCTTCACCCAGGGCAGTTCGCTGGCCGACAAGCAGCTCGTGCAGGCCTTCATCGCCGACTCCTACGCCGAACTGATCCCGTTCCGCCTGACGGTGCTGCACGCCGCGTGGCTGATCGACTCCGGCGACGAGAAGGCGGCCCGCGCCGAGATCGGGGTCTGCAAGATCCTGGCCTCGCAGATACTCAAGTCGATCGGGTTGCGCGCCATCCAGGTACACGGCGCCATGGGGCTGACCGAACAGCTGCCGCTGACGAATGTGCTGCTGGGCGGAGTGGCGCTGGGCCTGGCCGACGGTCCCACCGAGGCGCACAAGGTGAACCTGTCCCGGCTGCTGCTCAAGGACTACGAGGCCGAGGATCCGGAGTGGCCCAGCGAGTTCCTGGACAACCGCCTCGCGGCCGCCCGCGCCAAGTACGGCCACCTGCTCGACGAGATCCCCGCGGTGCCCCGACCATGAGCCGGGCCGAGGCGACGACCCCCGCCGGGATGGCGGCCTGATCTGTGGCGCTACCTTGACGACCATGCGTGGCTACCTCAACACGGGTCGCCGGCCTGCGCCGGCCGATGTGGATCACCTTGTGTCGTTCTGCCTGCGTGGGCTGGGGGCCCACTGATGCGCGCGATCGTCTGCGAGCGCTACGGGCCGCCCGAGGACCTGGTGCTGCGGGAGCTGCCGGATCCCGAGCCCGGGCCCGGCACCATGGTGGTGCGGGTCCGTGCGGCGGCGGTCAACTTCCCCGACGTGCTGATGATCGACGGCAAGTACCAGCTCAAGATCCCGGTGCCGTTCACCCCCGGCAGTGAGCTGGCCGGGGACGTGCTGGCCGTCGGGGACGGCGTGTCCTTCGCCCCCGGCGACCGGGTGGTCGGCACCTCGTTCGTGGGCGGCTTTGCCGAGCAGGCGCTGGTGCCCGCCGCGGTGGCCTCTGCGATCCCCGAGGGCATCGACTACGCGGCCGCGGCCGGTTTCGGCGTCACCTACCGCACCGCCTACCACGGGCTGCGCTCGGTGGCCCGCGTCGGCGAAGGCGACTGGGTGGTGGTGCTGGGCGCGGCCGGCGGCGTCGGGCTGGCCGCCGTCGACCTCGGCGTGGCGATGGGCGCCAAAGTACTCGCGGCGGCCTCCAGCCCGGAGAAGCTGGAGGCGTGCCGGCAACGCGGCGCGGCGGCGACCGTGGACTACGACCGCGAGGACCTCAAGACGCGCATCCGCGAGATCACCGGCGAGGGCGCGCAGGCGGTGCTCGATCCGGTCGGCGGGCCCTACGCCGAGCCCGCGCTGCGCAGTCTGGCCCGCGGCGGGCGCTTCGTCACGCTGGGCTATGCCTCCGGCGTCATTCCCGCGATCCCGCTGAACCTGGTGATGCTCAAGGGCATCACCGTACAGGGCATGGAGATCCGCACCTTCGCCACCGACTTTCCGGCCGAGAACGAGCGCGATCTGGCCGAGCTGCAGCGGCTGTTCGCAGACGGCACGGTCAGCCCCTACATCGGTGCCCGTTTCCCGTTGGCCGAGACCGCGGCCGCGCTGCGCTACGTCGCCGACCGCAAGGCCGTCGGCAAGGTCATCATCGACGTCTGACCCAGACCAGGGTGTGCCGGCCCGTCACCCCGTCACTGGTGGTGGTCGCCGACAGGGTCAGCCGGTCGCCGTCGACGCGCGCCTGCCGCACCTGCGGTGCCGCCAGCAGCTCCGGCAGCATCGACACAGTGACTTCGTGGCGCACCGTCGCGGCGTCCTCGTCGACGTGGAAACGCCCGCCGTAGGCGATATAGCCGGGCGACATGTCGTCGCGCCCGGCCCCGTCGGCGCTCCCGGTCAGCTGCGCGGACATGTAGCCGTCGCCGGTGTAGAGGATCAAGCCGCGCGGCGCTGTGCCCAGGGGATGCGACACCGCGCCGGTGGCGATGTCGACGGAGTCGAACGATGCCAACTCCCAGCCGCCGAGCAGGGCCTCGCGCAGGGTGCTCATCAGGGCATGATGACGGTTCGGGCCACCGGCTCGGCGGCGGCCTGGCGGCTGTGCAGGCCACGCTGCAGGGCGCACAGCAGCGCGTCGCGGGTCTCGCGGGGATCGATGAGCTCGTCGAAGCCGAGCTGCTGGGCGGAGTGGTAGGAGGCCTGCAGTTCGGTGTCGCGCAGCTTGGCCGCCAGATCCTCCCCGGCGTGCGAGGCCGCGCTGAGCGCCGCAGCGCTCATCGCGCCCATCGTCGCCCCGGGATAGGCGAAGGTCGCCACCTGCGCGTCGAAGCCCAGCAGCGACATCACCATGGAACCGAACCCGTAGGCCTTGCGCAGGGTCAGATGCAGCTTCAAGGTGGTGGCCGCGGTCTGGGCGGCGAACATCCGGGCACCGGCCCGCAGCACCCCCGCGCGCTCCGAGCGGCTGCCGGGCAACATGCCGGGATTGTCGGCCAGGAACACGATCGGCAGGTGGAACGAGTCGGCCACCATGATGAAGTGCGCCGCCTTGTCCGCGGCGTCGGTGTCGATGGAACCGGCCAGCACCTGCGGCTGGTTGGCCACCACCGCAACCGGATGGCCGCCCAGATGCGCCAGGGCGCAGACGATCGCGCGGCCGAACCGCGGTTGGACCTCGAACCAGTCGGGCCGGTCGAAGACGACGTCGAGCACCGAGCGCATGTCGTAGACGCGGCGGTTGTCGCGCGACACGATGTCGAGCAGTTCGGGCGTGGCCCGTGCTTCGGCCGCGGCATCCGGTGCCAGCGACACCGGATAGGACCAGGCGCTGGACGGAAAATAGGACAGGTAGCGGCGGATGTCGTCGAGCACCGCCGCGTCGTCGGCGCCGAAGTTGTGCACCACACCGCTGGTCAGCGCCACGTCGGGGCCGCCCAGGTCTTCCTTGGAGATCACCTCGCCGGTGGACTCTTTGACCACCGGCGGGCCCGCGGTGAAGATCGCGCCGTGCGGGCTCATGATCCGGAAATCGCAGACCGGGCCGACCAGGGCGCCGTGCCCGGCCGACGGGCCGAGCACCGCGGCCACGGTCGGCACCTTGCCCGAGCACTGCGCCTGGGCCAGCAGGTCGGTGGGGGTGCGGCCGTAGTGTTCCCCGGTGGGCCGGAACCCGGCACCCTCGAGCAGCATCACCAGCGGGATCTTGTCGCGCAGCGCCAGTTCGGCGATGCGGTAGCGCTTGGCGTTGCCGCCGGGGCCGATACTGCCCGCCAGCGTGGTGAAATCCTCAGCGCCCACCATCACCGGCGAGCCGTTGATGAGCCCCGATCCGACCACGATGCCGTCGGCGGCGATCTGGCCGCCGACCATGGAGCCCAGTTCACGGAAGCTGCCGGGGTCGAGCAGGTGACCGATGCGTGCGCGCGCGTCGAGTTTGCCGGCAGCCCGGTGTTTGGCCACCCGTTCGGGGCCGCCCATGGCCCGGGTGCGCTGCCGCCGACGGTCGAGGTCCTCCAGCGTTTCCTGCCAGTCCCGGGCATTGGTCATCTGCGGCGTCCTCTTTCGTTGACCATACTGAAATTCTTACTGTAGCGTCTGCGAGCATGGCTGGAAGCGGCTTGCGGAGGCTCGCCCGGTATTCGCGTCGGCCGGAGCGTTCGGCTGAGCTCGGTTGGGCCGCAGCCGAGTTGGTGAAGTCGTGAACGCGCGGACCGCGATACCCCGGTATCCGCGCGACGTCACGAGCCAGTGGCTGTCGACGGTGTTGAGTGCCCGCGGCGAACCGGTTGAGGTGGCCTCGGTCGATGTCGTCGCCGTCGGTACCGGGCAGACCGGCGCCACCTATCGGGTGCTGGCCGACTACCGCGACAACCCCGCCGGGCTGCCGGGCAGTTTCGTGATCAAGCTACCGGCCGCCGATGACGCCGTGCGGGATCGCGTCGTCCTGGGATATCGCAGTGAGTGCGCCTTCTATCAGGAGGTCGCCGCGCGGGTGAAGGTACCCATACCACAGTGCTTCCACTGCGAAATCAACGAGGATGCAACCGAGTACGCACTGCTGCTCGCCGACCGGTCGCCCGCGGTTCAGGGCGATCAGATCGCCGGCTGCGACCCGCACCAGGCCCGGCTGGCGGCGACCGCGCTGGCCGGTCTGCACGCTCCCACCTGGTGCGACCAGCGCTGGCTGACCTTCCCCGGCCTGGCCATGACCCAGCTGGACGAGGCCGGCGCCAAGGGCATGGGCGACATCGCCCGGATGTGCGCCGCCACCACCGTGGCACGGCTCGGCGCCCAACTCGGCGACGCCGACTGCGCGACGCTGACCGCGGCCCTGGACCTCATCACCCCGTGGCTGTCGGTACCCCTGGGCCGGTTCGCGCTGATCCACGGCGACTATCGGCTGGACAACATGCTGTTCAGTCCCGACGGCGAGGCGGTCTGGGTGGTGGACTGGCAGACGCTGGGTGTCGGGCTGCCGGCCCGCGATCTGACATTTTTCACCGGCACCAGCATGGAACCCGAGCTGCGCAGCCGGATCGAGGCCGATCTGGTCGCCGAGTACCACAGCGCCTTGCTGGGCCACGGTGTCACCGGCTATGACCGGGAAACCTGTTGGCAGGACTACCGCTTCGGCGCGCTGCAGGTGCCGCTGATCTGCGCGCTGGGCCTGGTGTTCGCGACCGGCACCGACCGCGGCGACGACATGTTCGTGACGATGCTGCGGCGGGGATGCCAGGCCATCCGTGATCTGGGCACGCTGGAGCTGGTGGCCGAGCTGGCCGGTCGTTGACGACGGAGAAGGAGAGTCGGCGTTGATGGACGCTCAACCGCAGGGGTCCTCCCGGTCGGGGCCACCCGAGGGGGACTGGCTGGGGACGCCGTACCTGACGCTGCGGCGGGAGGGGCCCATCGCCGTCTGCACCATCGACCGGCCCCAGGCCCGCAATGCGCTGACCCCCGCCATGTACTTCGGTCTGCGGTACGCGGTGGGCCGGGTCAATCAGGATCCGGAGCTGGCCGGGCTGCTGATCACCGGTACCGGCGACGTGTTCGCCCCCGGCGGCGACATGGGCGGCGGCGGCGCGGACGACTGGATCACCTTCGGTTCCGCTCTGGGCATGGACATCACCCCGTTCGACACCCTGCGCAGTTCGGCCAAGCCGGTTGTCTGCGCCGTCAACGGACTGTGCCAGGGCGGCGGGCTGCAGATCGCCCTGTGCAGTGATGTGGCGGTGGTCAGCGACCGGGCCACCTTCCGGGTGCCGGAGCTGTTCCGCGGGATCGCCGACACCTATTACAGCCAGATGCTGGCGCGGGTGATCGGGCCGGTCCGCACGCGGGACCTGATGTTCACCGGCCGCACCGTCGATGCGCACGAGGCCCTGGACTGGGGCCTGGTGGCCCGGGTGGTTGCCCACGACGACCTGCTCGACACCGCGCGCGAGGTGCTGGCGCAGTGCTGTCGCACCGCCCCGGCGGCGCGCGGGGTGGTCAAGGCCAGCCTGGACTCCTACCTCGGCCTGTTCGACCGGATCGGGATGAACGCCAGCCTGGGTGCCCCGGAGGCCGTCGAGGGTTTCCGGGCGTTCAAGGAACGCAGATCACCGCAGTGGGTCCACCCCGATCTGCAGGTCGACGGCCGGCTCTGAGGTGAGCCGCTGCGTTCACGCAGAACGAGAATCTATGTGCAACAAAAGCAGAACCGGGTATCCCAGAATTCAGAAGTCCGATAGGATTCCACACGCAGTGACGCGGGAGGAGCCGGCCTGATGGGGATGAAGGACCTGATCCGGTGGTCCCCGGGGGCCGCGGCAGCCCGCCTGGCCGGCCCCATGGAGGCGGTCGGCGGACTCTTCGCGATGTCGGTGGACGCGGTCAGGTTCGCGTTCCGGCGGCCGTTCCAGGCCCGTGAATTCGTCGATCAGTGCTGGTTCGTCGCCCGGGTCTCGCTGATGCCCACCCTGCTGGTGGCCATTCCCTTCACGGTCCTGGTCAGTTTCATCCTCAATATCCTGCTGCGTGAGCTCGGGGCCGCGGACCTGTCCGGTGCCGGGGCCGCCTTCGGCGCCGTCACCCAGGTGGGACCGATGGTGACCGTGTTGATCGTGGCCGGGGCCGGTGCCACCGCGATGTGCGCCGACCTGGGCTCGCGCACCATCCGGGAAGAGATCGACGCCATGGAGGTTCTGGGCATCAACCCGGTGCAACGGCTGGTGACACCGCGCATGCTCGCCGCCGGCCTGGTGGCACTGCTGCTCAACAGCCTGGTGGTGATCATCGGCATCCTCGGTGGTTACGCCTTCTCGGTCTTCGTCCAGGACGTCAACCCGGGCGCGTTCGCGGCAGGCATCACCTTGCTGACCGGTGTTCCCGAACTGGTCATCTCCTGCGTCAAGGCCGCGCTGTTCGGTCTGATCGCGGGAATGGTGGCCTGCTACCGGGGTCTGACCATCTCCGGCGGCGGCGCCAAAGCCGTCGGCAACGCGGTCAACGAAACCGTCGTCTATGCCTTCATGTCACTGTTCGTGGTCAATGTCGTGGTCACTGCCATCGGCATCAAGATGACGGCGCGCTGAGGCATGGCAGTGCGCACTCTGCAGGCCGTCTACCCGCGGCTGACGCGGCAGCTCCGGCGCCCCATCACGGCGCTGAGCCAGGTGGGCGATCACACCCTGTTCTACGGCAGGGCGATCGCCACCACGCCGTTCGCCTTCGCCCGCTACCGCCGCGAGGTCATCCGGCTGATCGCCGAGATCAGCATGGGCACCGGCACCCTGGCGATGATCGGCGGCACCGTGGTGATCGTCGGCTTCCTGACCCTGGCGGCCGGCGGCACGCTGGCGGTGCAGGGATACAGCTCGCTGGGCAACATCGGCATCGAGGCCCTGACCGGATTTCTGGCGGCGTTCATCAATGTGCGTATCTCAGCTCCGGTGGTCGCCGGCATCGGCTTGGCCGCCACCTTCGGTGCCGGGGTCACCGCGCAGCTGGGGGCGATGCGGATCAACGAGGAGATCGACGCGCTGGAATCGATGGCGATCCGCCCGATCGCCTACCTGGTCAGTACCCGCATCGTCGCCGGACTGGTGGCGATCGTTCCGCTGTATGCCATCGCGGTGATCCTGTCCTTTATGGCCAGCCGCTTCACCACGGTGTTCCTGTTCGGGCAGTCGGCCGGGCTCTACGACCACTATTTCCGCACGTTCCTCAACCCCATCGACCTGTTGTGGTCGTTTCTGCAGGCGTTTCTGATGGCGATCACCATCCTGCTGATCCACACCTACTTCGGCTACTTCGCCGCCGGCGGCCCGGCCGGGGTCGGGGTCGCGGTCGGCAACGCGGTGCGGACCTCGCTGATCGTGGTGGTCTCGGTGACCCTGTTGGTCTCGCTGGCGGTCTACGGGGCCAGCGGCAACTTCAACCTGGCCGGCTGACGGGCCGGGCATTCGCACATAGCGGTATTGGCATTCTCATTTGGTGCAAGTACCGTATCCATCGATGAGTGACCCAGTGCAGACCTCCTCAGGGATTCCGCTGAAACCGGTATACGGCCCGGACGACCGGCGCGAAGAGCCGCCGCCCCCGGGCACCTATCCCTTCACCCGCGGAAACTTCGAGTCCGGCTACCGCGGCCGGCTGTGGACCTTCCGCCAGTACTCCGGCTTCGGCACGGCCGAGGAGTCCAACCGGCGCTACCGCTACCTGCTGAGTCAGGGCGGAACCGGGCTGTCGGTGGCGCTGGACCTGCCGACGCAGTGCGGCTACGACTCCGACGACCCCGAGGTCGGCGAGGAGGTCGGCCGGGTCGGGGTGGCGGTGGACACCCTGGCCGACGCCGAGATCCTGTTCGACTCGATTCCCCTGGACAAGATCAGCACCAGCTTCACCATCAACGGAACCGCCGCCATCCTGCTGGCGTTCTACGTCGCCGCCGCGGAGCGCTCCGGAGTACCCCGGGCCACGCTCACCGGCACCATCCAGAACGACATCCTCAAGGAATACGCCTCCCGAGGCACCTGGATCTGGCCGCCGGAGCCGTCGCTGCGGCTGATCGCCGACACCATCGAGTTCTGCGCCGCCGAAGTGCCCCGGTTCAACGCGATCTCGGTCGCCGGTGCGCATTTCCGTGACGCCGGCGCCAACGCGGTGCAGGAGATGGCGTTCACGCTGGCCGACGGCGTCACCTACTGCGACACCGTCGTGCAGCGGGGCCGCATGAGCATCGAGCAGTTCGCCCCGCAGGTCTCGTTCTTCTTCTACACCCACGGCGACTTCTTCGAAGAGGTCGCCAAATACCGTGCCGGACGGCGCCGGTGGGCCACCATCGTGCGGGAACGCTACGGCGCCGGCAGCGACAAGGCATCGATGTTCCGCTTCGGCTGCGTGGCCGGCGGGGCATCCCTGTTCGCGCCCCAGGCCCAGAACAACCTGGTGCGGGTGGCCTACGAGTCGATGGCCGCGGTGCTCGGCGGGGTGCAGTCGATGTTCACCGCCGCCTGGGACGAGCCCTTCGCGCTGCCCAGTGAGGAGTCCGCGACGCTGGCGCTGCGCACCCAGCAGATCCTGGCCTACGAGACCGGGGTGACCCGAGTGGCCGATCCGCTCGGCGGCTCCTACTTCGTCGAGGCGCTCACCGATGCCACCGAGGAACGCATCATCGAGATCATGGCCGACCTGGAGAACCACGGCGGCATGGTGCGTGCCATCGAGGACGGGTATCTGCAGGGGCTGATCGCCGACGAGGCGTTCAAGATCCACCACGAGATCGAGTCCGGCAGCCGGCCCGTGGTCGGTGTCAACAAGTTCACCTCCGACGAGCCGCCGCCGGAGATCGCCACCTACGAGCTCGACGCCGCCGGCCGTGAGGTTCAGCTCAAGCGGCTGGCGCGGATCAAGGCCGAACGCAACGCCGACGACGTCGCCGCCAAACTGGCGGCGCTGTCGCGCGCCGCCGAGGGCGACACCAACCTCATGCATCCCCTGATCGACTGCGCCAACGCCTACTGCACGGTGGGCGAGATGGTCTCGGCGCTCAAAGCAGTCTGGGGCGAATTCCAGCAACCGGTGGTGTACTGATGACTTCTCCGCTTCCCTCCGCCGTCCCGGCCCGTGTCCTGGTCGCCAAACCCGGTCTCGACGGCCATGATCGCGGCGCCAAGATCGTCGCCCGCACGCTGCGTGACGCCGGTTTCGAGGTCATCTACACCGGCATCCGGCAGCGCGTCGAGGACATCGTCGCCACCGCCTTACAGGAAGACGTGGCAGTGGTGGGCTTGAGCATCCTGTCCGGCGCACACATCGCGTTGACCGGGCGCGTCGTCGATGCCCTGCGCGCCGCCGACGCCGGAGACATCGCCGTGGTGGTGGGCGGCACCATCCCGCAAGGCGACGTGCCCAAGCTGCTGGAGGCGGGGGCCGCCGCGGTGTTTCCCACCGGGACGTCGCTGGAGGAGCTGGTGAGCGGCGTGCGCCAGGTGGTGGATCAGGGAAAGGCGCACTAGTCATGCGACTCGGGGTGATGATCGGAGCCGAACGCGGCGACATGGCGCGCAAAGTCGCCAAGCTGATCTCCGACATCGAGTGGGCCGATCAGGCGGGCCTGGCCACCGCGTGGATGCCGCAGGTGCCCGACGATTTCGACCTGCTGACCATGGTGGCGCTGATGGCCTGCCACAGCACCCGGATCGAACTGGGCACCGCCGTGGTGCCGCTGCAGGCCCAGCACCCGATAGCTCTTGCCCGCCAAGCACTGTCGGTGCACGCGGTCTCGGGTGGGCGGCTGGCCCTGGGCGTCGGGCCGTCGCATCACTGGATCATCCGCGACATGCTCGGCCTGCCCTACGACAAGCCCGCCGCCTACACCCGCGACTACCTGCAGGTGCTCAACGCCGCGTTGGCCGGCCCCGGACCGGTGGATGTCGAGAACGAGCACTTCACCGTGCACAACCCCACCGCGCTGGGCGCCCAGACCCCGATGCCGGTGCTGGTGGCCGCGCTGGGGCCGGTGATGCTGCAGATCGCCGGCGAGCACGCCGACGGCACGTCGCTGTGGATGGCCGACGAGAAGGCCATCGCCGAACACATCGCGCCGCGGATCAACAAGGCCGCGGCCGCAGCGGGCAGGCCCGCGCCCCGCATCGTCGCCGGCATTCCGGTCACGCTGTGCGCCAACTCCGAGATCGAGACCGCCAAGGAGCGGGCCAACCGGATCCTGGCCGAAGCCGAGACCTCGCCGAACTACCAGCGGCTGCTCGACCGCGGTTCGGCCCGTGACGTGGGCGACCTGTGCGCCGCCGGCGACGAGGAGTCGATCCTCAAGCGGTTCAAGCAGTTCGCCGACGCCGGAGTGACCGACCTGTCGGTGCGGCTGCTGCCGATCGGCGACTCCCGTGACGAACTGATCGCCTCGAAGTACCGCACCCGCGAGGTGATCGCCGAGCTCGCCAAGGCGGTCTAGGTGAGCGGACCGCTTGCCGGGATCCGCATCCTCGAGGTGGGGGTGATGCTGGCCGGCCCCTACGCCACCATGCTGCTGGCCGATCTCGGCGCGGAGGTCATCAAGATCGAGCCGCCCGGCGGGGAGATCTCGCGGCAGGTCGGCGCCAGCTACTTCGCCAGCCTCAATCGCAACAAGACCAGCATCCAGCTGGACCTGGCGTCAGAGGCAGGGCAGGCGAAACTGGGGGAGCTGGTCGCCGAATCCCATGCGCTGCTGGTGAACATGAAGCCGTCGGTGATCAAGCGCCTGGGGCTGACCTATGACGCCCTGCGCCGGCACAACGAGCGGATCGTCTGTGTCGCACTCACCGGGTTCGGTCTGCACGGCGGCGACGATCCGGCCTTCGACTACGTGATCCAGGCCGCCACCGGGGTGGCCGCGATGACCGGGGATCCAGACGCGCCGCCGACGTTGCCGGGCTACTCCTCGGCGGACAACTCCACGGGGCTGACGGCGGCTCTGGGTCTGCTGGCGCAGATCGTCAGCGGGCGCGGCGGGCAGGTGGAGGTGTCACTGCTGGACGTGATGCTCTCGCAACTGAACTACCGAGCGTCGGCCTACCTCAACGACGGTGTCGAGCCGCAGCGCTACCCCCACGGAGCCCATTCGTATTATGTTCCCGCGCAGCTTTTCCCGACCGCGCAGGGATATCTGGCCCTGTTCGTCACCCACGACGGCTTCTGGAAGGCGTTCGCCGCAGAGGCCGGCATCGAGGGCTTCGAGACGATGACGCAGCGGGTGGCCCACCGTGACGAGGTGCTCGCCGTGGTCACCGCAGCGCTTGCCGCCGACACCGCTGCGGGGTGGGAGGCGCGGCTTCGCCCGTTGGGCATTCCGGCGGCGGCGGTGCGCACACTGCCCGAGGCGCTCAAAGAACACCCGGAAATGATCGTCGCCGCAGGCGATTTCCGGCTGGTGGGCAGCCCGATCCGGATCGCCGGGTATGAGCCGGTGTATGCACCGCCACCGGGGTTGGGGGACTGAGCTCTGGAATGCAGGCGGTTAAGTGGGGTTCGGGGCATTTGGGGACGTGTCCGGACTGGGTGCTACGGTTCCGTGCGGTGATCTACCGAGGGTAGGGCTGGACGTGAGGGGGACCCGATTGATGGTCCAGTCGCTATGCGGCTTGGGGTTGGTGGGTCGTGGTCCACTTTAGGGCGAACTCGGCGGGACTGA
>NZ_JRMK01000024.1:0-42471 GCF_000972925.1 Mycobacterium sp. UM_Kg1
TCACGGGGGTAGGGCCTTGCCATGGGGACATCCTTCCAGCCTGCCCACGCTGGGCAAGCCAACTCAGATGTCACCTACGCGTGCAGCAGTCCCACGAGATCGGAGAGTTGCTTGGATTGCCACTTGTACTCGCGCTGGTAGTAGTCGATCGAGTACTTCTTCTTTTCCAGGATTTCGCCTACGGTCTTGGCGACGGCATCGATGGCCCGGTTGGCATTTTTCACGTCAGGCTCCTTCTTGATCGCGGCAATCGTCAGGCGCACGTAGCCTTTATCGACACTCGTCGCAGACGCCGGTGAGTGGCAACTGTAAGAAGCAAGTACTGCAGAGTCTCGTCTCCTCGCGTCGGACGTCACGAGATCGATCGTTGCCGGAACGCACCTGGTTCGTCGGATGCGCCACGTACCAAGTTCCCCTACGTGAACTGGGCCCGCGGTCGGCGCCGCTGCCCGCCACGCGAACCACCTCGTCTTCTGAGACGAACCCGTTGGTGTACCCGTAGTAGATGCGCAGATCGGGGAGGCCATCATGCCTTGTGGCCCGCATATAGGGCTTGTCGGCCTCCGTCACCGCCTGATATCGAGCTATCCCGACGGCCGTAGTAACCCGTTCGATGAACCCGTGATTCTCCGCTGGAATGCGAGCTTTGCTCAGTGCTCCGACAAGGGAGTCAGGTCGGTCGTCTGCTGTAGTCATCGTTAATTGAGGATAGGAACGGACACCGACACTTCGGCGGAAGGATCGAACTGATCACTCCCTGCCTACCAAGGACTAACGACCTCATCAGACGGTGAGAATCGATGCCGAGGCGGTACCCGGCGCGCCGTACACCTGCGCGAAGCCCACCTTCGGGCCCCCGGGAACCTGGCGGTCGCCGGCCTCGCCGCGCAATTGGCGCACCAGTTCGTGGATCTGGCGCAGCCCGGAGGCGCCGATCGGCTCGCCGTTGGCGATCAGCCCGCCGTCGGTGTTGACCGGCAGTGTCCCGGTGATCTCGGTCGCGCCGTCGGCCAGCAGTTTCTCCTGGTCGCCGTCGGCGCAGAAGCCGCACTCGGCCATGTGGATGATCTCGGCGCCGGCGTCGGTGTCCTGCAGTTGGATGACATCGACGTCTTCGGGTGCCACGCCGGACTTTTCGAAGGCGGCACGGGCGGCGTACACGGTGGGGGCCACATCTTCTTCGATGGGGGCGGAGGTGGCGTGCACCTCGTAGGCGCCGTAGCGGCGGGTACGGATCTCGGTGGCCTGCAGGTACACCGGTTTACCGCTGAAGCGGTGGGCGATGTCGGCGCGGCACATCACCACCGCGGCCGCACCTTCGTCGGGTGCGCAGAACATGAACTGGGTAAGGGGGTAGTTCAGCGCCGGCGAGTCGAGGATGGAGTCCTCGGACATCGGCTTGCGGCGAAAGGCGTTGGGGTTCAACGCTCCGTTGCGGAAGTTCTTGGCGGCGACTTTGGCCAGCGTCCGCTGGGAGATGCCGTGGTCATGCAGGTAGCGGTTGGCCTTCATGCCGAAGAACTTGGTGGTGACGAACTGCCCGTTCTCGGCATACCAGGCCGGCAGTGCCAGCTTGGCCGGGTCGTCGGTGAACGCCCCGCGGGGGTGCTTGTCCATGCCGATCGCAATGCCGATGTCGTACTTGCCCGAGCGGATGTTGTCGGCGCAGACCTGGGTGGCGGTGGCCGCGGTGGCGCAGGCGTTGAACACGTTGGTGAACGGGATGCCGGTGAGACCGACCAGCCGCGTCACCGCATCGGGATTGGAGATCTCATAGCTGCCGCCGACCCCGAACTGGATGTCGCGCCATTCGGCCCCGGCATCGGCCAGCGCGAGGTGGATGGCCTCGGCGCCCA
Source organism: Mycobacterium sp. UM_Kg1 (assembly GCF_000972925.1). Lineage (NCBI taxonomy): Bacteria > Bacillati > Actinomycetota > Actinomycetes > Mycobacteriales > Mycobacteriaceae > Mycobacterium > Mycobacterium sp. UM_Kg1. The sequence goes on from NZ_JRMK01000024.1 coordinate 1,857, forward strand.
TCTGCATCGCGGACTTGTCGAATCGGCCGAAGGGATGCAGCCCGACGCCGATGATCGCCACATCGTTGTTCGCTACCGTCATTTGTCCAGGTCTCCTTAGACGGGCTGGAACGCCCAGGTGAGAATCTCGGTTCCGTCGTCGTCGACATAGAACGGCACCATGGTCAGTTCGACGTCCATGCCGAATCGCAGCTTCGCCGGATCGGATTCGGTCAGACGAGCCTCGACCTGAACCACGTCGCCGAGTCGGACCAGCCCTACCCCGTACGGGGTGAAGCCCTCGGCGGTCTCGCCACCGGCGTAGGGCAGCTTCGGCACGAAGCCCTGGGTGGTCCAGGCCTCCAGCGTGCCCTGGCGGGGCAGCAACACATCGCGCATCTGCGGGCCGCTGCAGCGTGGGCAGTGGTCTTGGCGGGGCCAGACCGTCGCCTCGCACTGCGCGCACCGGCTGCCGATCAGGGCCAGATTCTCGTCCGGCCAGTTGGTGACGTCCGGGGCCAGGGGCTTACGCACCGCTGCCACCGGGCCGCTGACCAGTCACACATCGCACGGAAATCACATTCTCGATTAGAGCATACGTGCCTACTGCGAGGGAAGGTGAAGTCCGTGAGTGGCGAGGTGGGAGGGCGGCTCAGGGGCGCCGGGCCAGCGGCAACCGCCGGGATCGGCCCGGTGTGTCAGCGCCTGCCGCGGGTGCGCGCAGGCGCCGCCGCCCGGGCGGCTATCCGGGGCCGGCTACTTGGCGATGCCGTGGGCGCAGAAGTCCCACACTTCTTCGGCGGTGATCGGGTGGGCCGCCGGGTCGTCGGATTCGGCGCTGGACTGGGCGACGAACATGACGGTCTGCATGGTCATCGCCGCCATGCGCCGGGCATTGACGCCCTCGCGCAGGTCGCCGGCCGCCTCGGCGGCCTCCATCAGTTCGGTGAGCAGTGCCAGCAGCGGGGTGAACGCGACGCGCACCTCCGTGGGGTGCGAGACCAGCAGGCGCGGCGCGAAGTCGGTGAACAGCGGCCGCTTGGCGCCGGGGTCCGGCCGGGACAGCTCGAAGAGCAGCTCGACGGCTACTTTCAGCCGCTCCAGCGGCTCGGTCTGTCCTTCGGTGGCGGCCCGGATCTGGTCGGAGGTGCGCACCAGGGCGTCTTCGAACAGTGCCAGCAGCAGCTCATGCTTGCCGTTGAACTGCAGATAGAAACTGCGCAGCGACTGCCGGGAGCGCTCGACGACTTCCTGCACGGTGAAGTCGGTGCTGCCCTTTTCGATGATGATCGCCTGGGCCGCGTCCAGGAAGCGCTGAACGCGCTGGGCGGCCCGCAACCGTGCGGTCTTGATCGACCGCTCGACCGCCCGCTGCTTCCAGACGGGCTCTTCTTCCGGGTTACTCACCAGCGGCTCCAGCTGTTGCCTTTTTGGGAGAACACGCATGCACCCTACCGGAAATAACGGCGCAGCCACGTCGGCTGTCGCAGCGCTGCCGTAGCTATAACGAAGATGGTAACTTTCCGAAAAGGAGAAGTCGCTTCTCGCTCACCCGGTCCACGGCACCGCGGCCCGGTGCGTGACTCGGTGACACCCCCACCGCACCGCCGGCGACCGCCGCGTCCCGGCTCCGCTGACGAAGGGCGCTGATGTACATCGACTATGAGGTCGCCGAGAAGATCGCGACCATCACCCTGAACCGGCCGGATGCGGCCAACGCCCAGAACACCGAGCTGCTCGACGAGCTCGACGCGGCATGGACGCGGGCCGCCGACGACGACGAGGTCGCCGTCATCGTCCTGCGCGCCAACGGCAAGCACTTCTCGGCCGGCCACGACATCAAGGGCGGCGGACCGGTGCCAGACAAGATCACCCTGGAGTTCATCTACAAGCACGAGTGCAAGCGGTACCTGGAGTACACGTTGCGCTGGCGCAATGTGCCAAAACCGTCGATCGCCGCGGTTCAGGGCCGGTGCATCTCCGGGGGTCTCATGCTGTGCTGGCCGTGCGATCTGATCATCGCCGCCGACGACGCCCAATTCTCCGACCCGGTGGTGCTCATGGGTATCGGCGGCGTCGAATACCACGGGCATACCTGGGAATTGGGGCCGCGCAAGGCCAAGGAGATGTTGTTCACCGGCAGGGCGATGACCGCCCAGGAGGCCGAGCGCACCGGCATGGTCAACCGGGTGGTCCCGCGCGAGCAGCTGGACGCCGAGACCCGCCAACTCGCCGCGCACATCGCCACCATGCCGTCGTTCGCGCTGCGGCAGGCCAAACGGGCGGTCAACCAGACCCTGGACGTGCAGGGCTTCCATTCGGCGATCCAGTCCGCGTTCGACATCCACGAAACCGGTCACGGCAATGCGCTCTCGGTGTGCGGATGGCCGATTCTGGTGAACCTTGACCAGATGAAGTCGCAGGTCACCTAGCGGTCCAGCGCCGAGACGGCCTGGTGCTTTTGTTCTCGGGGAATCTAAGGGTTGAGCCGGTCGGCACCGTGCGGCAACGTGGTACGCGCATGTACCGCGGGGTGTTCGAAAGGTGTTGGCGTGGCCGAGAAGACTAGTGATCCGGTGCTGCTGCCACCGGTGGTGCCGATCCCGGCACTGTTGACGGCGCTGCTCTTCCTTTTCGGCCGCAAAGGCGCCTTTCGGGCGGTGCAACGCCGCTACCGCGGTGCGTTCACGGTGCGCCTGCCGGTCGTCGGACGCGCGGTGGTGATCAGCGACCCGGCGTTGGCGAAGAACCTGTTCACCACCAGCAGCGACCTGGCGGCCCGGGCCAACAATCTGGGGGCGGTGCTGGGACCGGGATCGACATTCAGCCTGGCGGGCGCCGAGCACCTTCGCCGGCGCAAGCTGCTGGTACCGCCGTTCCACGGCAAACGGATGGCCGGATATGAGTCGATCGTCGAGCAGGAGGCGCTACGCGAGGTCGCGACCTGGCCCGAAGGGCGCGAGTTCGCCACCCAGCCGTCGATGATGCGCATCACCCTCAACGTGGTCCTGCGGGCGGTCTTCGGCGCTGAGGGAGCCGAGTTCGACGAACTGCGCCAGATCCTGCCCGCACTGGTGGAACTGGGGTCACGACTGGCGGTACTGCCGCCACGGATCCGCCGCGACTACGGTCCGCTCAGCCCCGGGGGGCGCTACGCCTTCTACCGGCGGCGATACGACGCGTTGATCGCGAGACTGATCGCCACGGCGCGCCAGGACCCCGATTTCGCGGAGCGCACGGATGTGCTGTCGCTGCTGTTGGCGGCGCGCTACGACGATGGGGAACCCATCAGCGACGCGCACATCGCCGACGAGTTGCTGACCCTGCTGGCTGCGGGCCACGAGACGACGGCGACCACGCTGGCGTGGGCGGTGGAGCGCATTCGCCGTCATCCGGACCTGTTGGGGCGCCTGGTGGTAGAGGCCGATGCCGGCGGTTCGGAGCTGCTGCAGGCGGTGGTGTGGGAAGTGCAGCGGACCCGTCCGGTGGTCGAGGGAACCGGGCGCCTCACCCACGCGCGGATCAGACTGGGGCCGTGGGTGATCCCCGAAGGGCGCATGGTGGTGGTGCCCTTCCGGATGCTGCACCTCTCGCAGCAGCATTACGACGATCCTGAGCTGTTCAATCCGGACCGGTTCGTGGGCAACCCGCCCGACACCACCTTCTGGGTTCCCTACGGCGGCGGGGTGAACCGTTGTGTGGGTGCGGCATTCGCCAACATGGAGATGTTGGTGACGCTGCGTACCCTGTTGCGCGAGTTCGAGTTCGTCACCACCACCGCACGGGGAGAACGCAACCGCTCCCGAGGAGTGACCACCGCAGCAGCTCGCGGAGGCCGAGCGGTGGTGCGGCGGCGGCACACCGACGCCCGTCTCACCCCAGTTGGCAGCGCAGCCGGCGTTTGAGCACTTTTCCGTAGCTGTTCTTGGGCAGCGTGTCGACGAACTCGTAGCGCTTGGGGCGCTTGAACCGCGCGATGCGTTCCAGCAGGTGACTGTCCAATTCGGCGACGGACGCGTCGCCGACGATGAAGGCGACCACGATCTCGCCCCACTCGGGGTCGGGTGCGCCCACCACCGCGGTCTCGACGACGCCGGGGTGGCTCAGCAGCGCCTCCTCGACTTCGCGCGGGTAGATGTTGCTGCCGCCGCTGATCACCACGTCCTTGGAGCGGTCCCGCAGGGTCAGGAAGCCGCGGGCGTCGAAGGAGCCCCGGTCCCCGGTGAACAACCAGCCGTCGCGCAGCGCCTCGGCGGTGGCGTCCGGGTTGTTCCAGTAGCCGCCCATGACGACATCGCCGCGGCAGACGATCTCGCCGACCTCGCCGGCCGGGGCCCGGCTGCCGTCGTCGCGCAGCACCGCGACCTCGACGCCCGAACGCGGCCAGCCGACCGAGCCCAGGACGGCGTCGTCGCCGAGGTGTTCGGCCCGCCGCAAGCCGGTGATGGTCATGGGCGCCTCACCCTGGCCGTAGAGCTGGGCGAACACCGGCCCGAAGGCGGCCATTGCCCGTTTGATGTCCTCGAGGTACATCGGTCCGCCGCCGTAGATGATGCTGCGCAGGTTGGCCGGGCGGTCCCGGCCGGTTGCCACCAGCCGGTCCCGGCCGGTTGCCACCAGCCGGGCCACCATGGTCGGCGCCAGGAAGGCGGTGGCGCCGGGATGGAGGGCGCACAGGTCCAGAAACTCGCCGGCGTCGAACGCCCCGGACGCCGGCACCACCTGGCGGGCCCCGCGCAGCACATAGGGCGCGATGTAGAGGCCCGATCCGTGCGACATCGGCGCACCGTGGATCAGGCTGCACCCGGCGTCCGGGTCGTCGAGGTCGGCCAGATGTGCCACCGTCATCGCCATCAGGTTGCGGTGGGTCAGCATGGCGCCCTTCGAGCGTCCCGTGGTGCCGCTGGTGTAGAACAGCCACGCCAGCCGGGAGGGATCCGGGTCCGCGGTGTCGGCCGGCGGTCCGGCGAATCGGTCCCGATAGGCGGCGCCGCCGATGGTCTCCACGGGTGCCCCGACCGCCGCCGTGAGTCCCGGGGCGAGTGTCGGGGACGCGAAGACCAGCGCCGCGCCGGCATCGTCGATGATCTGCGCCATCTCCCGCGGATGCAGCTTGTAATTCAGGGGCACCACGACGTGACCGGCCGCCCAGGTGGCGAACATCAGCTCGATGATCTCCGGCCGGTTCTCGCTGGCGATCGCGATGCGCGCCCCCGGGCCGGACAGCCGGCCCAGCGACGTCGCCATCCGCCGGGCGCGTTCGGCCAGCTCGCTCCAGGTGTGCACCAGCCGCTCACCGTGGAACACCGCGCCCCGATCGCCGAACCGGGCCGCCGCCTGATCCAGCAGTGCGAACAGGTTCACGGTTGCACCCAGTCGGAGTCGAGACCGAAGTCGGACAGGTATTTGGTCGCGCTCCAGCCGCCGTCGACCACGATGGTCTGGCCGTTGATGAACGAGCCCGCCTCCGAGCACAGGAAGGCCACGGTGCCGGCGATGTCGTCCACCCGGCCCAACCGCGGATACGGCGTCATCTCGGTGTTCAGCTTGCGAAAGCGGTTGTCGGCAAGGCGTTGTTCGACCATCGGTGTAACGGTGACCCCGGGGGCGACCGCGTTGCACCGGATGCCCTGGGGCCCGTACTGGCAGGCCAGGTGGGTGGTCAGCGCGGTCAAGCCGCCTTTGGCGGCAGAGTAGGCCCCGCCCCGCAATCCGCCCACCACGGCAAAGGTCGAGGTGATGTTGATGATCGCCGAACCGGGTCCCAGATGGGGCAGCACTTCACGCGTCAGGCGGAAGGGCGCTCGCAGCATCAGGTTCAGGAAGTGGTCCAGCGTCTCGTCGTCGGTCTCGTGCAGCGGCTTGGGACTGCCGACCCCGGCGTTGTTGATCAGGTAGTCCACCCGGTCCCAGCGGGACAGGGCGGCGGCGAGGATCTGCCGGGGCGCGTCCGGCTCGGTCAGGTCCACCGCGACCGTGGCGATGCGTCCGGGTTCGACACCGGCGTCTTGGAGGCCGGCCGCCAACCCGGCCAGTCGCCGCTCATCGCGGCCGGTGGCCAGTACCGCCATGCCGGACTCGGCCAGCTTTGTCGCGCAGCCGAATCCGATTCCGCTGCTGGCTCCGGTCACGATCGCTACCCGCATGATCTACCCGCCTACCTCCGTCCGGGTCAGCTGCGCCCGGATCTGTTGTTTGAGAACCTTGCCGGCGTCGTTTTTGGGCAGTTCGTTCCAGACGACCACCTGCTCGGGGGCTTTGAACAGCGCGATGCCGCGTTCGGTCAGCATGGCGCGCAGGTCGCCGACTGCCGGCGCCGGCTCGCCGGCCGCAACGATCACCGCGCAGGCACGTTCCCCGGTCCGCGCATCGGGTATCCCCACCACGGCGACCTCGGCGATCTGCGGGTGGTCGATGAGGATGTCCTCCACCTCGCGCGCGGAGATGTTCTCGCCGTTGCGGATGATCACGTCCTTGACCCGGCCGGTGACCACCAGGTGGTCGCCGTCGACCCACCGGCCGAGATCACCGGTGGCGAAGTAACCCTGCGCATCAAAGCAGTCGCGGTCGTCCTCGGGGTGCAGGTAGCCGCAGAACATCTGCGGCCCGCGGACGTAGATCTCGGCCTCGCCGGCCGGTGTGCCGGGGTGCGAGACCAGCTTGATGTCGGCGATCCCGGGCCGGCCGTCGGTCTCGGCGGCGTGGGAAAGGTGTTGTCGGCCGATCGATCCGACCGTGCTGACCGGTACCTCGCTGGATCCATACACCCGGGTGACGGTGGCGGTGCGGAAGTAGTCGGCCGCCTCGCGGATCAACGACGACGCAACGGAGGCGCCGCCGCAGACGAACAGCTTGAGATCGGGCAGGTGAGTTCCGGCGTCGCGCGCGGCGGCCAGCAGCTGGACCAGAAACGGTGTGGCCCCCGCCATGTGCGTGCAGCGCTCGGCGAGCATGAGCGATACCGCCGCGGCGGGGTCCCAGGTGTCCATCAGCACGGCGGTGGTGCCGAGCAGCAGGGGGGCCTCGAACGCATAGATCGATCCGCCGATGTGCGCGATGGGGGAGGGCACCAGGAACCGGTCGCCGGGCGTCACCAGCCAGTGCCGGCCCAGCTGGCTGATCAGGGCGTTGATCGAATTATGACTGTGCAAAACACCTTTCGGCCGGCCGGTGGTGCCGGAGGTGTAGAGCAGCAGGCGGATCGCGTCGGGGTCCACCGCGGGCAGGGCGGCCGGTGGCTGCGAACGGTCGATCAGCGTGCGGTAGCCGGTGTGCGGGGCGGCCGAGCCGCGGACCAGCACCACTTCGGGTGCCTCGGTGAGCCCCGCGGTCACCCGGTTCAGCATCGCGGCGTAGTCGTGGCCGCGGAAATGGTCGGGGGCAAAAAGCATTCGGCTGCCCGAATCGGCCAGGACGAACCTCAGGTCCGTGTCGCGCAACGACGGCAGGATGGGGTTGACCACCATCCCCGCCAGGGTCGCGGCCAGGTACACCACGGCCGCTTCATGCCAGTTCGGCAGCATGAACGACACCACACTGCCGCTCGGCATCCGCTCGAGCATCGCCCCGGCCAGCTGGGTCGCCTGGCGCTGCAGTTGCCCACAGCGCAGCCGGATGTCGCCGTCGACGAGCAACACCCGGTCGGGATCCCGCTCGGCGGCATCGCGCAGCCGGTCGGCCAGGGTGGTCGAGACCCACAGGCCCGCCGCGTATGCCGCGGCGGCGCGCTCGGCGGTGCTGCGGACGGTCACGGGCCGCTCGGCTCGGTCACCCGGTGCAGCGTCATGGAGTACCGGTAGTCGTCGCCGGCATGGGTGTTCACCGTCACCTGGGCGATCTCGCCTTCGGAGGTGGTGTAGCGGCGTTGCATCTGCAGCCCGGCGGTGCCGGGGGCGACGGCCAGTGCGGTTGCCAGTTCGGGGGTGATGATCACCGCGCGGATGTGCTGGCGCACTTCGACGACGCTGACCCCGAACACGTCCTCGATCAGCGGGAAGATCGGCCCGGTGTGCCGCTGCAGCAGTCGGCCGACCCCGGCGAAGGTCCGGTTGATGTAGTACTCGGTGCGGCAGATCGGTGCGGCATGCCCCGCGGTACGGCGGTTGCCGCGCACGGCCAGCCACTCGGTGCCCGCGGGCAGACCGGTGCGCGCGGCGGTCTCGGCGTCCAGGGTGAGCATCGCATTGGAGTCGATCTCGAATTCCGCGCCGGCGGCGAAGGCCACCAGGTCGTCGATCGACATCACGTCCTGGGCGTAGCGGTTGGTGGCGGCGCGGGGGATGACCACGGTGCCCGCGCGGGGGCGCGAGACCACCAGGTTGTCCTCCCGCAGCCGGCGCAGCGCTTCGCGTACGGTGTAGCGGCTGACGGAGAACCGCTCGCACAGCTCATGTTCGGTGGGCAGTTGCGACCCGATGGGGTAGACGCCGTCGGCGATCTCCTTACGCAACACCCGTGCGACCCGCAGGTAGCGGTGATCGGTCACGGGCCGACCGGGTGCAGGGCCAGCACGCTGCCGTCGCCGTCGGCCGAGACGAACAGGGTGCCGTCGGGCCGGCGGGTGATGCCGGCGAAGGGCCCCTGCGGGCCGGAGAACGGAGGCATGCCGTTGAGCGGTTTGGGCGTGACACCCGGCGGTGGCCCGATCGGCAGCCCCTCGGCGATCACCTGGCGTGCTCCGGTGCCGAGGTCGACGGCCAGCACCTGCCGGCGTCCGGCGTCGACCACATACAGCGTGCGGCCGGCCCGCGCGATCCCCTGCGGCCGAACGAGTTCGTCCACCACGGTCTGATGCTGCGAGCCGTCGACCCGGACCACCCGCCCGGCGCCGGACTCGGCCACCAGGTAGGCGCCGTCGTCGGTGGTATCGATGCCGACGGGTCCGGCCAGCCCGCTCGCCAGCACCTCGTGCGAGCCGGCGCGCACGCCCAGCACCCGTCCGGTGCCGAACTCGGTGACCGCCCCCCCGGCCGGTCCCGCCGCCACCCCGTAGAGCTGATCGAATCCGTCGGCGAGCACCTCGCTGGACGACTGCGCCGGCTGGTAGCGCGCGACCTGCCCGCCGGAGGTGGTGACGACGAACTCGCCGGGGCCGGTCGCGGTCACGCCGCGCACGAAGCCGGGATAGCCGGGACTGAACAGCATGCCCTGGGTTTCCAGGCGGCCGCTCGGCGAGACGGCGTAGAAGTAGGTGCCGTCGGCGACATAGAGCCGCCCGGCGGCGTCCACGGTCAGGTCCAGCGGCCAGTTCAATCCGCCGGGCAGCACGGTACGGGTCTGGCCGGCCCCGGAGATCTCGGTGATCTCGCCGCTGAAGTTGGAGACGAACAGCCGCCCGTCGACGAAGGTGCAGTTGTCCAGGCCGGGTTGCAGCTGCGCCAGCACGGTGCGCTCGCCGGTGCGCGGATCGATGCGCAGTACCTGTCCGCTGGCGGCCTGGGTGGAGACGATGCAGCCCTCGGCGTCGAACTTCACCGAGTCCGGAACGCCCAGATCGGCGGCGACCCGCTGCGGCGTGGCGCCGGCGGCAGACGGGTCGATCCGCCAGATCTCGTTGGCCGTCATCACCGGGAAATACAGCAGGCCGTCCGGCCCCACCTCCATGGCGTTGGGCGACGGGAGGTTCTCGGCCAGGATGCGTTGCGCCCCGGTGCCGCGGTCGAGTTCCATCAGGCGCCCGCCCTCGCGGCATTCCCCGACGAACAGCCGGTCGCGATACACCGTGATCCCGTTGGCGCAGGGCAGGTCGTCGCGCAGGATGCGGCTGCGGCCCGACGGGTCGAGCGCACTGACCCGCGCGTCCATCACCTCGGTGGCATACAGGATCCCGTCGGCGTCGAACGCGACATCGTCGGGTGCGACGACATCGCCGCCGCGCGCACTGACCACCGTCAGCTCGTCGGTGGACACGTCCAGGGCACTGATCTGGCTGCCGGTGACCTGCGCGACGTAGACCCGGCCGTCGGGGCCGGTCCGCAACCCGTTGGCGCCGAAGAGCCGACTCGGTTCGGTGATCCGCTCCAGGCGCCAGCCGGGCGCCACCGTGGGCGTTCCGATCACCTCGCGCGGGCACGGCAGGGCGGCGGTCATGACTCCGGACGTTAGCAAGCTCCGTTAGTCCAGACAATAGCCCGCAGGGGACCGGATTCTCGGCCTTGACGCGTGAATAAGCCCTGCGGAATAGTGTTCTGCAATACGCAGAACGGAGTATTTTGTCCGAACAAATGACGGCAGCCGACGCCGGCCAGGCTGCGGTGGGCGGCCCGCTGCGCGGCGTGCGCGTGGTCGATCTGACGACCATGGTGATGGGCCCGTACTGCACGCAGATCATGGCCGACATGGGCGCCGACGTCATCAAGATCGAGCCGCCCGAGGGGGACGCCACCCGCTACATCTCCGCCGGGCCGGCACCGGACATGAGTGGTGTGTTCGTCAACGTCAACCGCGGAAAACGCAGCATCGTGCTGGATCTGCGCTCGACGGCGGGGCACGCGGCGATCACCGCGCTGATCGGCGGCGCGGACGTGTTCATCCACTCGATGCGGGCCAAAGCGATCGCGAAGCTGGGCCTGGGCTACGACGACGTCACCGCACACAACCCCGGCATCGTCTACACCAACTGCTACGGCTACGGCCGCCGCGGCCCGGCCGCGGATCGCCCGGCCTACGACGACACCATTCAGGCCGAATGCGGTCTGCCTGCCGTTCAAGAGCAGCTCACCGGACGGGCCGACTACGTCGGCACCATCATCGCCGACAAGATCGCCGGGCTGACGGCCCTCTACGCCACCATGATGGCGCTGTTCCACCGCGAACGAACCGGCCAGGGCCAAGAGGTCGAAGTCGCGATGTTCGAGACCATGGCCTCGTTCATGCTCGTCGAACACGCCAACGGCGCGATGTTCGACCCGCCGTTGGGTCCGGCCGTCTACCCGCGCACGGTGGCCCCCAACCGGCGGCCCTATGCCACCAGCGACGGCCGGATCGCCGCGCTGATCTACAACGACAAACACTGGAACGCCTTCATCGCCGCCGTGCAGCCCGCCTGGGCCGGCGAGCAGTACGCCACCTTGGCCCAGCGGGCCCAGCAGATCGACACCGTGTACGGGCTGGTGGCGCAAACCATGAAAGAACGCACCACCGCGCAATGGCTGGCGCTCTTCGAGGAGTTGGAGATTCCCGCCGCCCCGCTGAATTCCCCCGGTGCTTTGTTCGACGATCCGCACCTCAACGCCGTGGGCCTGTTCGAAACCGTGGCCACCCCGAACGGCCCGGTCCGTTTCCCCGGGGTGCCGACCTGGCTGTCGCGTACGCCGGGCAAAGTCGCCGGCGGCGCACCGGAACTGGGGGCGCACACCGCGGAGATCTTCGCCGAACTGGGTCTCGGGCAGGACAGCGCATGACCCTGGACTTCGCCATGGGTCCGCAGGCCGGCGAGCTGCGGGCCCGGCTGCGTGACCTGATCCGCCAGGAGATGCCCGAGCAGTTCCCGGGCGCATTCACCGATGACCCCGCGGACCTTGCTGCGGCGCAACGGTTCTGCGGGCTGCTGGCCGAGCAGGGGCTGCTGTGCCTGTCGTGGCCGGCGCAGTTCGGCGGTGCCGACGCCTCGGTGTGGGAGCAGACCGTGGTGCGTGAGGAGATGTGGGCGCACCACGAGCCGCGCGGCGCGCAGTACATGGGGGTGAACTGGGTCGGCCCGATCCTCATGCGGCATGGCACCCCCGAACAACAGCACCGGCACCTGCCGCCGATCGCCGCGGGGGAGGTGATCTGGTGCCAGGGGTTCTCCGAGCCCGAAGCCGGTTCCGATCTGGCTTCGCTGCGCACCTACGCCCGCCGTGACGCGGACGGCTGGCTGATCAACGGCCAGAAGATCTGGACCTCATACGCGACCATGGCGCAGTGGTGCTTCCTGCTGGTGCGCACCACCCGTGTCGGGGAAGGGTCCGTCACCAAAAAACAGCAGGGCCTGACGGTGTTCCTGGTTCCGATGGACGACCCCGCGATCACCGTTCGTCCGCTGGGCACCATGATGGGCCCGCACCATCTCAACGAGGTGTTCTTCGACAATCTGCGCGTCACCGACGCCGATGTGCTCGGCCAGGTCGACGCCGGCTGGTCGATCGTGGCCGACGTGATGGCTTTCGAGCGGGTCGGCATCGCCCGCTACGCCCGCTGCGAACGACTGCTGGCCGCAGCGCCACACGTGCTGGGCGCGCGCTGGGACGCCCTGCCGGCAGAGCTGATCGCCCGGTGGGTGCGCATGCTCACCCATTGCCGGCGTGCCCGGCTGATGGCCTACCGCGTGGTGGCCTTGCAAGCCGGGGGCCAGGTAGCGCCCGGTGATGCCGCCGCCTACCGGATCGCGGTCACTCGGCTGGATCACGAGAGTGCGGAAGTGCTGATGGAGATCGCCGCCGAAACGCCCGACGACCCGCAGGCGCGGTGGTTCCGTGCCGAGGTGGAAGACCATTGGCGCTATTCGCAGGCGGCCACCGTGTCGTCGGGAAGCATCGAGATGCAACGCATCCTGTTGTCGCGTGCCCTGCTGGCGGCGCCGCGATGAACCTGGAACTGGGCAGCGAAGCGTGCGAGTACGGGCGGGCGGCGCGCCGCGCCTTTGAAGCCGCCGGCGGCGACGAGTTGGTGCTGCGCGCCGACGCCGACCCGGGCAGCCGGGAGCACCTGGTCGGCCCGATTCTGCGTGAGCTGGGGGCAGCCGAGCTCAAGCCCCGCGCCGATGCCGCCGAACTCGAGGCCGCCGCCGCCCTGTGCCGCAGCGCCGGGTACTGGGCGCTGCCGTACCCGGTGGCCGAATGTCTCTCCGCACCCGAGGATCTCGACGTCGACGGGCTGATCGTGGTGGCCGAGCATCTGCCGTCCGGACCGGTGGCGGGACTGACCAAGCGCTGGGCGGCGGTCACGTTGGCCGGCGTTCGCAGCACCGTGGTGGCCCAGTCGCAGACCCGGCCGGCCCTGGTGGCCGAGCTGACCCTGGCCGAAGTCGACACCGACGGCGCCGGCGACATCGCCCTGGCACTGACGCTGCCGTGCTGGGCCTTGCTGGGAATGCTGGACCGGGCAATGGATCTCACCATTTCCCACGTCGGACTGCGCGAGCAGTTCGGTCAGGCGCTCGCGAAGTTTCAGGGCGTTCAGTTTCAGCTCACCGACGCCGAGGTGGAGCGCGCCGGGCTGGACATGCTGGCCAAATACGCGCTGTGGAGTATCGCGACCGGGCGCCCCGAAGCCATCGATGACGCGCTGGCGCTGCGTTCGGCGGCGCTGGAGGCCGCCGACGTGGTGTTCCGGGTGTGCCACCAGCTGCACGGTGCCGTCGGATTCTGCGACGAGACCGCGCTGTCGTGGCTGTCGCGCTACAGCCAGCCGCTGCGGCGCCTGCCCTGGGGGCTGGCGGCGACCCGCGACCGGCTGGCCCGCCGCGCTCCGCGTACCGGGCTGACGGGACTGTACTCATGAAATACGATCTGCCGCAGGAGATCACGGTCACCGGAGACGGGCCGGTCCGGACCGTCACGCTCAACCGGCCCGATGAGCTCAACAGCGTCAACGCCGACCTGCACTGGGGCCTGGCCAATGTGTGGCGCCAGCTGGCCGCCGACAAGACGATCCGCGTCGTGGTGCTGACCGGAGCCGGGCGCGCGTTCTCCGCCGGCGGCGACCTGGGCTGGATCACCACGTTCCTCGACGACGAATCGGCCCGCGACGAGAGCATCCGCGAAGGGGCGCAGATCATCGAGGAGATGCTGCGCTTCCCGCTGCCGGTCATCGCCGCCGTCAACGGTCCGGCAGTCGGGTTGGGCTGCAGCGTCGCGGTGCTCTGCGACATCGTGTTGATCGCCCAGACCGCGTATCTGGCCGACCCGCACGTGGCGGTCGGGCTGGTCGCCGGCGACGGCGGCGCCGCACTGTGGCCCCTGATCACCCCGATCCTGCGGTCCCGCGAATACCTCTACACCGGTGATCGCATCGATGCGGCCACCGCCGTCGAGCTCGGTCTGGCCAGTCGCGCGGTGGCGCCCGAGGAACTGCTGCCGCAGGCCCATCAGCTGGCGGCCCGGCTGGCCGCCCAGCCTCCCGAAGCGCTGCAGGGCACCAAGCGCGTGGTCAACATGTACCTGTCGCAGGTGCTGGGCGGGCCGCTGCAGGCCGGGTTCGCCGCGGAAGTGGCCACCATGAAGACCGCCGAACACCGGCAGCGCCTGCTCGCCTTCGCGGAGCGGGCGGCCCGGCGATGACCGGCGGTTCAGCCACGACCGAATTCCGGCTCCGGGTGCGGCAGTGGTGCCGCGACAACATCCCGGCCGACTGGCGGCGCGCCCAGACCGGGGTGAGCGAGCGGGAATTCGTCGACTTCCAGCGCGCCTGGTTCGCCACCCTGCACAGCGCCGGGTTCGCCGTCCCGCACTGGCCGCGCGAATGGGGCGGCGGGATGTCGGTGGCCGACCAGGCCGTGCTCTATCAGGAACTGGCCGCTCACGACGCCCCCCGGTTGGTTTTGGCTTTCGTGGGCATCCACCACGCTGCGGCGACACTGCTGGCCGCGGGCACCGAGGAGCAGCGCCGCCGCCATCTGCCCGCGATACTCGACGGCGAGATCTGGGTGCAGGGCTTCTCCGAACCCGAGGCGGGTTCGGACCTGGCCTCGCTGCGCACCACCGCGCGCCGCGTCGGGGAGAACTATGTGGTCAACGGCCAGAAGCTGTGGGCCAGCGGCGCCCGCTACGCCCAGTGGTGCCTGCTGTTGGCCCGCACCGATCCGCACGCACCCAAACGCAAGGGCATCTCGTACTTCCTGCTGGACATGGCCACCCCCGGGGTGCAGGTACGGCCGATCCGCAACGCCGTCGGCGACAACCATTTCTGCGAGATCTTCCTCGACGAGGTGGTCATCCCGGCGGCCAACCTGATCGGCGCGGAGAACACCGGATGGCGGGTGGCGCAGGCGACGCTGGGTGCCGAGCGCGGCTTGACCATGCTTGAGCTGGCCGAACGCCTGGGCGGTGCGGGTCTGCGTTGGCTGCGCCAGGCCGCCCCGGTCGACGACCCGGTGACAGCCGACCGGCTGGCGCAGCTGGAAACCGAGGTCACCGCACTGCGCAGCATGTGCCGCAAACTGGTGCGCGACGCCGAAGCCGGCACCGCGGGGCCGGCCGACGCATCGATCGTGAAGCTCGTCTACAGCGAACTGCTGCAGCGGCTCACCGACTTCGGCACCGAGATCGGCGGCGTGGGCGCCCACACCGTGCTGGACAAGCCGCTGTCCAGCGGCTGGGAATCCGGATCGTGGGTGCTGGATTTCATCGGCTCCTGGGAATGGACCATCCCGGGCGGGTCCAGCGAGATTCAGCGCACCATCATCGGCGAACGCGGCCTCGGCCTGCCCAGAGAGCCGAGTGCGCCGTGACCACCGATTTCGCCGAGCTGCACGACGAGCTGCGCGCCGTGGCGGCTGATCTGCTGGCCCGCGACCGCGTGGTCGACTGGACCACCATGGCCGGCGCCGGCTGGCTGGGCCTGGAGGTTGCCGAGGCGCTCGGCGGTGCGGGCGCCTCCTTCGCCGAGGTCGCGGTGATCTGTCAGGAGCTGGGCCGCGCCGCCGCGCAGACACCCTTCCTGGGCAGCGCGGTGCTGACGGTGGGGGTGCTGAACAGCCTGCAGGCCAGTACGGCGGGCAACACGCTGCTCGCCGACGTCGCCGCCGGCCGCACCCAGGTCGCCACCGTCATCGGGGAGTCCTTCGCCATCGATGCGCGCGGACGGTTGAGCGGGCACGCCGACTGTGTGCTCGACGTCGAGGGCGCCGAGCGGCTGCTGGTGCTGGCGACCGAGCCGTCCGGAGCGCAGGTCGCGGTCGTCGCCGCCGGCCTGGAGGTCACTCCGGTGCCGCTGATCGACCAGACGCGCCGCGCCGCCGCCGTCACGGCCGACGGGATCGCGGTGGCCGACTCGGCGGTGCTGCGCTACGCCGAGCCGCAGCGTGCAGTGGACGCCCACCACCGGGCGGCCGTCGCGGTGGCCTGCGACAGCCTGGGCCTGGCAGAGGCCATGCTCGCCGCGACGGTGTCCTACGCCCAGACCCGCAAGCAGTTCGGCCGCCCCATCGGTTCCTTCCAGGCCGTCAAGCACGCCTGCGCCGACATGCTGGTGCAGGTCTCGATGGCTCGCGCGCTGGTGCACGACGCGGTGGATGCGTTGGTGGGCAACGGATCCGACACCGAGGCCGCGGTGGCCATGGCGAAGTCCTACACCTGTGCCGCCGCCGTCGACGTCGTCGGCAAGGCACTGCAACTGCACGGCGGCATCGGCTACACGTGGGAGAGCGGCATCCACGTCTACCTCAAGCGCGCCACCCTCAACCGGTCGCTGTTCGGATCGCCGGCAGCCCACCGGAGACGTCTCGCTCAGCGGTACTGACAAGAAAAACAAGGAGTTTCGACTGTGGGTGTGCCCGTATATCGCCGGATTCTGGAGCTGTTCGAGGCCGAGGGCGTCAACACGCTGTTCGGCATCCCCGACCCCAACTTCGTGCACATGTTCGTCGAGGCCGAACAGCGCGGCTGGTCGGTGGTGGCGCCGCACCACGAGGAGAGCGCGGGCTTCATGGCCGAAGCGGCCTCCCGGATGACCGGCCGGCCGGGCCTGTGCATCGGCACCCTGGGGCCGGGAGTCGCCAATATCGCCGGGGCGATGATGTGCGCGAAGGTGGAGAACTCCCCGGTGGTGTTCCTGGGCGGCCAGCGCGCCCGCATCACCGAGCGACGGGTGCGGCGGGGGCGGATCCAATTCGTGCGCCAGGAAGAACTCTTCACACCGTCGGTCAAATACAGCGCGTCGATCGAATACGCGGATCAGACCGACGAGATCGTGCACGAGGCGATTCGCCGCGCGCTGTCGGGCACTCCCGGCCCGGCCTACATCGAATACCCCTCGCACGTCATCCTCGAAGAACTCGACGTCGCCGATCCGCCGCAGCCGCACCGCTATCGGCTGGTCAACCAGCGCGCCGGCGCACCCGAGATCGCCCAGGCCGCCGAGATCATCGCCCAGGCATCCAGCCCGATCCTGCTGGTGGGCCACGGGGTGCACACCTCACGCACCGCGGCCGAGGTCGCCGAGCTGGCCGAGTTGATGGCCTGTCCGGTCATCCAGACCTCCGGCGGCACCGCGTTCATCCCCGGCCTGGAGGAGCGCACCTTTCCCTACGGTTTCTCCACCGCGGCCGTCGAAGCCGTCGCCGGCTCCGACGTCTGCGTGGCGCTGGGCACCGAGCTGGGCGAGCCGGTGCACTACGGCACCACCCGGCACTGGGCGGACAAGAACGCCGAACGCAAGTGGATCTACGTCGAGCAGGACCCGACGGCGATCGGGGTGAACCGGCCGGTGGACGTGCCGCTGGTGGGTGACCTGCGCGGCATCGTGCCGCAGCTTGTCGACGCGCTCAAGGACAATCCCCGCACACCGTCCCCCGATTTGGCCAGGTGGATCGAACAGGATGCCGGCCAGCTCGCCGAGTTAGCCGAAACCGCACCCGCGGGATGCAGTCCGGTGCACCCCGCACGCTTCGTGGTCGAGGCCACGAAGGCTTTTCCGTCCGACGGCATCATGGTCCGCGACGGCGGCGCGACGGTGATCTTCCAGTGGACCTACTCGCAGGCCAAACCGCATGACGTGATGTGGAACCAGAACTTCGGGCACCTGGGCACCGGACTGCCCTACGCCGTCGGGGCCTCGGTCGCCGAGGGCGGCAAGCGGCCGGTGATGCTGCTGACCAGCGACTCGGCGTTTCTGTTCCACATCGCCGAGCTGGAGACCGCGGCCCGGCTGGGCCTGCCGCTGGTCTGCGTGGTGGGTGTGGACCACCAATGGGGCCTGGAGGTCGGGGTGTACAAGCGCACGTTCGAGCAGCCTTCCCCGCAGCCGGGCGTGCACTGGAGCAAGAACGTCCGGTTCGACAAGATCGCCGAGGGCATGGGCTGCCACGGGGAGTACGTCGACGACGAGGCGCAGATCGGGCCGGCGATCGAGCGGGCCTATGCCGCCGGCGGGACCGCCGTCATCCACGTCTGCATCGATCCCAAGGCGAACTCCGAAGAGATGCCCAACTACGCCGAGTTCCGGACCTGGTATGCCGAGGGAACCCAGTGAATGAGAATATTATTCTCGTTTTCGACTAACAACGTGTAAGCGCGGAGGGGCTGGAGGAGATCATGTCCGGCGGAATGAGCTTCGAACTGACCGAGGACCAGCAGCTGATCCGCAAGTCGATCGCCGACCTGGCGGCGAAGTTCGACGACCACTACTGGATGGCCAAAGACCTGGCGCACGAATTCCCGCAGGAGTTCTACGACGCCATCGCCGGCGGCGGCTGGCTGGGCATGACCATCCCCGAACAGTACGGCGGCCACGGGCTGGGCATCACCGAGGCGACGTTGCTGGCCGAGGAAGTGGCGCGCTCCGGCGGCGGCATGAACGCCGCCAGCGCCATCCACATGTCGATCTTCGGAATGCAGCCGGTGGTGGTCTTCGGCTCCGATGAGATGAAGGCCGAAACCCTGCCCCGCATCGTCAGCGGCGACCTGCACGTGTGCTTCGGTGTCACCGAACCGACTGCGGGACTGGACACCTCACGAATCACCACATTTGCCCGGCGGGACGGCAGCGACTACGTGGTCAACGGCCGCAAGGTGTGGATATCCAAGGCGCTGGAGTCGGAGAAGATCCTGCTCCTGACGCGCACCGAGTCCCGTGAGAACGTGGAAAGGCGGGGGGCCAAACCGACCGACGGCCTCACCCTGTTTCTCACCGACATCGACCGCGACCACGTCGACATCCGGCCCATCACCAAAATGGGCCGAAATGCGGTGTCGTCCAACGAAGTGTTCATCGACGACCTGCGTATCCCGGCCGAGCACCGGATCGGGGAGGAGGGCAAGGGCTTCTCCTACATCCTGCACGGGCTGAACCCGGAGCGCATGCTGATCGCCGCCGAGGCGCTCGGCATCGGGCGGGTCGCACTGGACCGGGCGGTCAGATACGCCAACGAGCGCGTGGTGTTCGACCGGCCGATCGGCATGAACCAGGGCATCCAGTTCCCGCTCGCCGACTCGCTGGCTCGCCTGGATGCCGCCGAGCTGATCCTGCGCAAGGCCACCTGGCTCTACGACAACGGCAAGTCCTGTGGCCGGGAGGCCAACATGGCCAAATATCTGTGCGCCGACGCCGGGTTCGCGGCGGCCGACCGCGCGTTGCAGACCCACGGCGGGATGGGCTACTCCGAGGAGTACAACATCTCCCGGTTCTTTAGGGAGTCGCGCCTGATGAAGATCGCGCCGGTCAGCCAGGAGATGATCCTGAACTTCCTCGGCTCGCACGTGCTCGGCCTGCCGAGGAGCTACTGATGGCCGCAGCACCGCTGGCCGGCATCACGGTGGTGGCGCTGGAGCAGGCGGTGTCGGCGCCCATGTGCACCCGCACGCTGGCCGACTTCGGGGCCCGTGTCATCAAGGTGGAAAACCCCGAAGGCGGTGACTTCGCCCGCTATTACGACGATGTCGTCAACGGCCAGGCCGCGCATTTCGTCTGGGTCAACCGGGGCAAGGAGTCGGTGACCCTGAACCTGAAAAGCGAAGCGGGACGCGATGTCCTGCACCAGCTGCTGGACCGGGCGGACGTCCTGGTGTCCAACCTCGCGCCGGGGGCCACCGCCCGGCTCGGGCTGTCCAGTGAGCAGATGGCGATCCGGCACCCGCAGGTGATCGCCGTGGAGATCGACGGCTACGGCAGCGGCGGGCCGCTGTCGCACAAGCGGGCCTACGACCTGCTGGTCCAGGCGGAGTCGGGAGTGTGCTCGGTGACCGGCCACCCGGGCGCCCCGGCCAAACCGGGTCCGCCGGTGGCCGATGTGACCTCCGGGCTTTATGCCGCGCTGTCGATCATGGCGCTGCTGGTCGGCCGCCGGGCGCAACCGGACTCGCCTGCGCCGTCGGTCGGGGTGAGCCTGTTCGACACCATGGCCGAGTTGATGGGCTACAACCTGACCTACGCGCGGCACTCCGGGATCGACCAGCAGCCACTGGGCATGAGCTCACCGGCCGTGGCGCCCTACGGCGCCTACCCGACCGCCGACGGCCACACCGTGGTGCTGGGCACCACCAACGACCGGGAATGGCAGCGGCTGGCCCGGGAACTGCTGGGCCGCAACGACCTTGCCGACGACCCGCGTTTCGCGGGCAACGCGGACCGGGTCGCGAACCGGCCGATTCTCGACGAAGCGATCGCGGCGTGGTGCGCGCGCCACGACCTGGCCCACATCCAAAACGCCGCCGATGCCGCCGGAATCGGCAATGCGCGCTACAACACCCCCAGCGACGTCCTGGCGCACCCGCAGCTTGCCCAACGCGACCGGTGGCAGCGGATCGACACCCCCGCCGGCCCCATCCCGTCGCTGCTGCCGCCGCCGGTGATCGCCGGCTACCAGCCCCCGATGGGTGCGGTACCGGGCCTGGGCGAACACACCGAGGCGGTGCTGGGCGAGCTCGGGCTGACCGGCGCCGACATCACCGCCCTGCGCCGGCAGGGGGCGATAGGGCAGGCTGAGTGCTGATGGCCTCCGACACCGAACCGCTGCTGCTGCGTGCCGACCGCGACGGCGTGCGCACACTGACCCTCAACCGGCCCGCCCGTAAGAACGCGATCAGCCCGGCGCTGTGGCGCCAGCTACGCGACGCCCTGCGTGACGCCGCCGACGACCGCGATCTGCGGGCACTGGTGATCACCGGTGCCGGCGGGGCGTTCTGCTCGGGTGCCGACATCGGCACACCCGACGAGGTCCACCCGGCCGAGAAGTTGCGCCGGCTGTCCGATGTCGCGTTGGCCCTGCACGAGTTGGCCGTGCCCACCGTCGCGAAGGTGAACGGGGTCGCTGTCGGGGCCGGCTGGAACCTGGCGCTGGGGTGCGACCTGGTGGTGGCCACCCCGGAGTCGCGGTTCTGTCAGATCTTCGCCAAACGCGGGCTTTCGCTGGACCTGGCCGGGTCCTGGCTGCTGCCCAAACTGGTCGGGTTGCAGCAGGCCAAGCGCCTGGCGCTGCTGGCCGACACCATCGACGCCGCCGAGGCGCAGGCGCTGAACCTGGTGACCTGGGTGGTCGGCGCCGAGGAGATCGACGCCTTCGTCGATGACCTCGCCGACCGGCTCGCCGCCGGCCCGCCGCGGGCGCTGGCGCAGACCAAGGCACTGCTCAACCAGGGCGCCGACGCCACGCTGGCCGAGGCGCTGGCCAATGAGACGCGCGCCCAGATCGCCAATTTCGCGGGCACCGATGCCGCCGAAGCCTATGCGGCCTTCGCCGAGAAGCGCCCCGCGCGCTTCACCGGCGGATGGCTGCCCACGTCAATGAGATCGGAGTAGCAAGATGCGACCCACGGTGATCGTCGAAGCGGTCCGCACCCCCGTCGGAAAGCGCAACGGCGGGTTGTCCGGTACGCACGCGGCGGACCTGTCTGCGATCGTGCTCAACGAACTGATGCACCGCGCCGGCGTCGAACCCGAGGTGGTCGACGACGTGGTGTGGGGCTGCGTGTCGCAGATCGGCGACCAGTCCTCCAACGTGGGCCGCTACGCGGTGCTGGCCGCCGGTTGGCCCGAACACGTTCCGGCCACCACCGTCAACCGCGCCTGCGGCTCCAGCCAGCAGGCGCTGGACTTCGCCGTGCAGGCCGTGATGTCCGGCCAGCAGGACATCGTGGTCGCCGGGGGCGTCGAGGTGATGAGCCGGGTGCCGCTCGGCGCCGCGCGCGCCACCGGCGAGCCCTTCGGGCCCAAGGCGCTGGCCCGCTACGACGGGTTCGTGTTCAACCAGGGCTCCGGAGCCGAGATGATCTGTCAGAAGTGGGGTTTGGACCGCACCGCGCTCGACGAGTACTCGGCGCGTTCCCATGAGCTGGCCGCCGCCGCGCAGGACGCCGGGGCATTCCGCGACCAGATTGTTCCCGTCGCCACCGACGGCGGGGTGGTCGACGCCGACGAGGGCATTCGCCGCGGCACCACCGCCGAGAAGCTGGCCGGCCTCAAGCCCGCGTTCCGCGAGGACGGCCTGATCCACGCCGGCAACTCGTCGCAGATCTCCGACGGCGCCGCAGCGCTTCTGGTGATGAGCGAGGACGAGGCCGCCCGGCGCGGGCTGACCCCGCTGGCGCGGTATCGGGCGGGCGCGGTGACCGGGGCCGATCCGGTGCTGATGCTCACCGGACCCATCCCGGCCACCGCGAAGGTGCTCCAGCGTGCCGGACTGGGTATAGCCGACATCGGCGTGTTCGAGGTCAACGAGGCGTTCGCCCCGGTGCCGCTGGCCTGGCTCGCCGAGACCGGCGCGGACGCGGGCCGGCTCAACCCGCTCGGAGGAGCGATCGCCCTGGGCCACCCGCTCGGCGCTTCCGGAGCCGTGCTGATGACCCGGATGATCCATCACATGCGCGACAACGGGATTCGCTACGGGTTGCAGACCATGTGCGAAGGCGGCGGCACCGCCAACGCCACCATCGTCGAGCTGGCCGGATAGGAATTCGCATGCGGAGCGACCTTTTCACCGAAGATCACGAGGCATTCCGAGCACTGGCCCGCGATTTCATCGAGAAGCATGTGGTGCCCGAGTACCCGCAGTGGGAGAAAGCCGGCCGGATGCCCCGCGAGGTGTTCGCGCAGCTGGGCTCGCTGGGCATGCTGGGCATGGCCATCCCCGAGGAGTACGGCGGCGCCGGCATCGACGACTACCGTTACAACGTCGTGTTGCAGGAGGAGGCGGCACGCGCGCTCGTCACGTTGTCCACGGTGCGCACCCAACTCGAGGTGATCCTGCCGTATTTCCTGCACTACGCCAACGACGAGCAGCGGGCGCGCTGGTTTCCCGGCCTGGCGGCCGGCACACTGCTGACCGCGATCGCGATGACTGAGCCGGGCACCGGCTCCGACCTGGCCGGAATGCGCACCACCGCCGTGCGCGACGGCGACTGCTACGTGCTCAACGGCGCCAAGACCTTCATCACCGGCGGCATTCAGGCCGACCTGGTGATCGTGGTGGCCCGCACCTCGACCGACCCGGACAACCGGCGTCGTGGCCTGACCCTGCTGGTGGTCGAGGACGGCATGGCCGGCTTCGAGCGGGGGCGCGAGCTCGACAAGATGGGCTGCAAGGTCCAGGACACCGCCGAGCTGTCCTTCACCGATGTGCGGGTTCCGGTGGCCAACCGGCTGGGGGAGGAGGGGGAGGCCTTCAGTTACCTGGGCCACAATCTGGCCCAGGAGCGCCTCACCGTGGCGGTGGGGTCGGTGGCGCAGGCCCGCTCGGCGCTGACCGCCACCATCGATTACGTCAAGAACCGCAACGTATTCGGCTCTCCGGTTGCGTCGTTCCAGAACACCAAGTTCGAGTTGGCCGCGGTCTCCACCGAGATCGAGGCCGCCCAATGCCTGCTCGACCGGGCGGTCGCCGACCACGTGGACGGCGTCTTGTCGGGTGCCGACGCCGCTCGCACCAAACTCTTCTGCACCGAGATGCAGGCCCGCGTCATCGACCGCTGCCTGCAGCTGTTCGGCGGCTACGGCTACATGATGGAGTATCCGATCGCGCGGCTCTACACCGATGCCCGGGTCGCCCGCATCTACGCCGGGACGTCCGAGGTGATGAAGATGATCGTCGCCAAGTCGCTGGGGTTGTGAGTCCGGGCACAAGAATTCCTTGATGAGACCCTTGTCACAGGCGCCTAACCAACCTACTGTGTGTTCATTCGGTTGGTTGAACGAAGGAGTCCGGTGACATCACCGCGGCCGTACGCCACGCTGCTCGCCAAGGGTGAGGACCGCAGGCAGCGGATCTTGCTGGCAGCCGAACAGCTGTTGGCGCGCAATGGCTGGCGCAACACCTCGCTGGCGCAGATCGCCCGCAACGCCGGGGTCAGCGCGGCCGGCCTGCTGCATCACTTCGAATCCAAGGAGCAGCTGCTGCACGCGGTGCTCGACGCCCGCGACGCCGACGACGACATCCACGCCGATCGCAGCGGCGATCTGATCGCCGAGATTCGGCGGGTGGCCGAGCGGTTCAGCCGGGCGCCCGAGCTGGTCGGCACCTTCACCGTCCTGCTCGCCGAGAACGTCTTGCCCGAGGCGCCGTTGCACGAACGCATGCTGCACCGGTACCGCAGCGCGTGGCAGATCGTCGCCGACCTGATCCGGCACGGCATCGACGAGGGCCGGTACCGCTCAGACCTCGACGCGGACGCCAAGGCCGTGGAGATTATCGCCTTTATCAACGGAATGGAGATGTCATGGCTGCTGGATCCATCAATACCGCTGACCGAGGTGTTCGCGGGGTACGCGGAAACACTGGCCCGCGACTTCGCTCCCCAGGAAAAGGCCACCCTCCGGTGAGCGGGGCCGACGACCCGGACATGCGCTACCGGTTCGACATCGTGGGCCGCAGCGTCATCGACGTCGTCTCCGCGGCCGGCGGCTGGCTCTATGACCGTGCGGCGGCCGGCTGGGACGTCACCGTCATGATCGACGGCGCCGAGGACGTCCGGCCCCTGCAGATCCTCGGGGCCCGGGTGGCAGAACTGGCGTCGGTGCTCCAACAGTGGGATCGCTGGCCGCACCCGCAGACCATCGCGGTGTGCGCGCAGATGTTCGACGGCCATGCCCAGGTACGCCAAGGCGTGCTCGATGCGCTCGACCACAGCAGCACCGAGGTGATCCTGTGGGGCGATGTGCCGGCAGAACTGGACAGCGACGTCGACGTCCGCCAGCACCGGCTCAGCGCGGCGGCGCGCGCCTTCAAGGCGCAGGCGCTGCGAGCGGCCGGCATCGCCCCGGTGGGCGCCCACGACCGCAATGCCCACGTGGAGTTCTTCCGGTGCGGAGCGGCCGCGGGTAGCTCGGTCGCGGCGGATCTGAGCCCGGCCAGTTGAGAGCGCGCCCGCGCGCCCGCGATGATGCCTGATCCACTGGCCCGCTCGGTGGTACTGGTGACCGACTACCGGGTGCCCGACCCGGGCCGGGTCTGGCCGCTGGTGGAGCAGCACCGCGACAGCCTCGCCCGGCTGGGTGCCCACCACGTCCTGGTGTACACCTCGGCGGTGGAGCCGGATCGGGTGCTGGCGGTGATGGCGATCGACGCCGTGCAGCCCGTCACCGAACTGCTGCGCGACGCAGCGTTTCTGGCCTGGTTCGACGCCGTGGGCGTCATCGACATCCCGGCGGTGTTCGCCGGTTACCTGGTG
This sequence comes from Mycobacterium sp. UM_Kg1, assembly GCF_000972925.1. NCBI lineage: Bacteria > Bacillati > Actinomycetota > Actinomycetes > Mycobacteriales > Mycobacteriaceae > Mycobacterium > Mycobacterium sp. UM_Kg1. The sequence continues at coordinate 27,134 of NZ_JRMK01000024.1, forward strand.
CAGCGCATCGAGCTCACCGAGCCGGTCGGTGCGGGCTTCACCTCGACTCCGCCGAGCTTCGCCGAACCGCCGGGAACAGTGGTCGCGGCGGTAGCCGAAGTCGCCGACGCCCAGACGCTGATCGCCCATGTCCAGGAGACCAAGAAGCACTTCCGTGCCGCCGGCATCCGGCGGGTCTGGATGTTTCAGGCCTTCGACAACCCCCGGGAGATGTTCATGCTCCAGGAGGCCGCCGAGGGCGTGGCCGAGCGCGCAGCGGTGCAGTGGATCAACGAGCCCGAGTTCGCCGCCGAGTGGATCACCCGGGCCGGCGTCGGCGTCTACCCGCCGGTGTTCGTCGGCCGGCTGGCGCAGCTGATGCGCGTCGGCGACGAAACCGCCGGCTGAGCCTTCAGTCGCTGGCCGGCAGCGGCTTTGCTTCCTTGATGGTCAGCGGCACGCTGCCGATGCTCAAGGTCCCGGCGCCCGCCTTGGTCACCAACAGTTCGGCGCCGGCCTCGTCTACGTAGCGCTTGCCCATCACCGACCCGGTGGACAAGTCCGGGTCCAGTACTGCGCCGTCCGAGGGGGTCTCGTCCAGCGGCACCATCGGGGCGCCGCCGGCGCGCAGGTCTTCGAGGCTGTCGGCGGTTTTGACGACGATGACCTGGGTGTCGCACACCTGGCTCTTCAGTCGGGTACCGGACTTGATCATTGCGCCCCTTCGGCATTCACGGTCTGCAGTTCCTCGGTCAGGCCCGCGACCAGTTCCCGGCGCAGCACCTTGCCCGTCGGGGTGGTCGGCAACTCCGCCCGGAAGACCACCCGGTCCGGAGTGCGGGAGCCGCGAAGCTGCTCCCGAACATACTCGCGCAGCGCCGCGGAATCCGGCGACGCACCGGGCGCCGGGACCACGCACGCGACGATGATCTGCCCCCACTCGGGGTCGGGCGCGCCGACCACCGCGACCTCGCGGACCTCGGGGTGCTCGACCAGCACGTCCTCGATCTCGGCGGGGGCGATGTTCTCCCCGCCGCGGATGATCGTGTCGTCGGAGCGGCCGATGATGAACAGGTAGCCCTCCTCGTCGAGGACGGCGAGATCGCGCGTGGGGAACCAGCCCTGTTCGTCGAGCACGGAGCCGATTCCGGTGTAGGTCCCCGACACCTGCTCGCCGCGGACATACAGCTCGCCGGGCTGCCCCGGCTCGAGCACCCGGCCTTCCTCGTCGCGGATGACGGCCTCGATGCCGGGCACCGGGCGCCCCACCGAGCCCAGCCGCCTGCGGACGGATTCGTCGCTGGAGGCATGGGCGGTGCGGTGGTCCTCAGGGGTCAGCACCGCGACCGTCGAACTGGTCTCGGTCAGGCCGTAGGCGTTGACGAAGCCCACTTCGGGCAGCAGTTCCAGCGCTCGGCGCACCAGCGGCAGCGCCACCTTGGAGCCGCCGTAGGCGAGGTTGCGCAGGGCGGGCAGCGGGGTGGGTTCGGCTTCGAGTTGCGAGACGATGCGCTCCAGCATGGTCGGCACCACCGTCGCGGTGGTGACGGCTTCGGTGGTGGCCAACCGGATCCATTCGTCGGCGCTGAACCGGCGCAGATACACCATTCTGCGCCCGGCATACAGGTTGCTCAGCGCCGCTCCGACACCGGCGATGTGATAGGGCGGCACGCAGATCAGCGCGGCGTCCGTGGCCTCGGCCGAACCGAACTCGACGGTGCCGGTCACGTAACTGGTCAGGTTGTTATGCGTCAGCTCAACGGCTTTGGGCTTGGAGGTGGTGCCCGAGGTGAACAGCACCACCGCCACGTCGTCGGGATCGGGCCACTGCACGGCGGGCGCGGTGGTCTGGGTGCGGGCGCAGAAGGTGTCGGAATCCATCACCGCGACACCGATGTCGCCCACCACGTCGCGGTACTCCTTGTCGACCACGACCAACGGCCGGGGCAGCCGCTCGATCAGCTCGCGGAGCGACTGCCCGCTGAGCCGGTAATTCAGCGGTGCCAGCGGACGCCCCGCGCGTGCGCAGGAGAACAGCAGCAACGGCAGCATGTCACCACCCATGCCGACGTAGGCGACGCTGTCGGCGCCGGTCTCGTCGATCACCCCCGCGCCGGCATCGGCCAGTGCGTTGAGTTCGGCGGTGGTGTGGCGCGCGGTCTCGGAGACGACGGCGAGGCGGTCCGGGTCCGCCGACACCGCCATCTCCAGCAGCAGCGAGATGCTCACGGCTCAGCCCTCATGAGAGCGACATTATCATTTTCCGCAAGTCGCGATGTCATGCCGGTGGGCCGCGATCCGGCGCTGGGTAGGCTGACGCGCGAGATGATCCGCACGGTCGACCTCGACGTATCCGAAGACGGACTCGACGCCGAGCCCGGCGCCGGGATCATCGTCGCGACCGGCACCGGGCTGGGCACACCGCACGCCCAACGCTGGCTGGAGCGGGCCGCCTTCACGCTCTCCGAGGCCGACACCGACGACCGCCGGGTGATCACCGTCGCGTCGGTGTCCGAGGCGCTCGCCGATCTCGCCGACCGCTGCCGGCGCCGGCCGCACGCCGCGGCCATCTGCGACGACGTGCTGCGCGCGGTGGACACCGCCGCACCTGCCTCGGCCGGGCTCATCACCGAATCCCTGGCCTACTCGGTGCTGCAGGCCGGCCCGGAGTTCGCCGACTGGCTGGCCGCCCGCGGACCCGCCGATTCCCCGCAGGCCGCCGAGCCGATGCTGCTCGACCGCGACGGCGACACCCTGCGGCTGCGCTTCAACCGGCCGCTGCGCCACAACGCCTTCGACAACGCGACCCGGGCGGTGCTCCTCGACGGGCTGGCCGTCGCCGCCGCCGACCCCGCGATCGACGAGGTGGTGCTCAGCGGCATCGGGCCGTCCTTCTGCAGCGGCGGCGACCTCGCCGAGTTCGGCGGTTTCACTGATGTGCCCAGCGCGCACCTGGCACGGACCCGGCACAGCCCCGCGCTGGCCCTCGATGCGCTGACCGGCCGGCTCGGCGCCCGCTGTCGCGCCGAGATCCACGGCCGGGTGCTGGGCAGTGGCCTGGAGATGGCCGCTTTCTGCGGCTGGGTGCGGGCGGACCCCGGCACCGTGCTGGGCCTGCCCGAGCTGAACCTGGGCCTGATTCCCGGCGCCGGTGGGACGGTCAGCGTGACGCGGCGCATCGGCCGGTGGCGCACCGCCTACCTGGTCCTGTCGGGCCGCACCATCGACGCGCAGACGGCACTGCGGTGGGGCCTGGTCGACGAGATCGCCCCGGTGCCGTGACGCAGGCGGCCTGGGGTGCGTCGGGCTTGGCCTGGCTGACCGGGCGGCCCGAGGGTCCCGCGGATTTCTCCCGGGCCGCGGTGCTGCAGCGCTGCGGGCAGCGGTTGGCTCGCTTCACCGCCGCGACCGGGGTGGCGGCCGACGCCGGGCAGTTGCTGGCCGGCCGTGCCGGGCTGCTCGGCTTCACCCGCGCCGGGCGCATCTCCGCCGGAGGGGCGTCGCGCCTGTTGGCCGCGGCGGACGGCTGGTGGGCGCTGACGCTCTCACGGCCCGATGACATCGATGCCGTGCCCGCGTTGATCGAATCCGACGGCGCGCAACCATGGGATGCCATCGCCGCGTGGGCGGCTCGGCGGTCGGTGAGCGAGGCCGTGGAGCGGGCCAGGCTGCTCGACCTGCCTGCCGCCGCGCTGGGGGAGACCGCTGCCGGTGCACCGGTGATCCGCCGAACAGGTGTGGCCGGACCCGGCCGTGGGGTGCGTGGTGCACTGGTGGTCGACCTCACCGCCTTGTGGGCCGGGCCGCTCTGCGGTCAGCTGCTGGCGCAGGCCGGCGCGACGGTGGTCAAGGTGGAAAGCCCGTCCCGCCCCGACGGCACCCGCCGCGGGCCGAGCGCGTTCTTCGACTGGATGAACGCCGGAAAGCTTTCCTGCTCGCTGGATTTCGACCACGATGCGCAGACCCTGGCCCAACTGCTGGCGGCTGCCGACGTGGTGCTGGAGGGCTCGCGCCCGGCCGCGCTGGCCCGCCGTGGTCTGGGCCCCTTCGACGTCGCGGGCCGGCCCGGCCGGGTGTGGCTGCAGATCACCGCGCACGGCGCCGGGAGCGGCTACCCGGGCTTCGGCGACGACGCCGCGGTCGCCGGTGGCCTGGTGGGCAGCGACGGCCGGGGCGGTCCGGTGTTCTGCGCCGACGCGATCGCCGACCCGTTGACGGGCATCGAGGCGGCGGTGCACGTCGTCGACGCGCTGGCCCGCGGCGGCGGCGAGGTGATCACGCTGGCTCTGTCCGCCGTCGCCGCCGGCTACACCGCACTGCCCTGCCAGGCCGGCTCCAGCGCGGCGCCGGTGCTGGCGCCCACACCCCCGCCCATCGCGGCCCGCGGGCCGGCGCTGGGGGCCGACAACGCCCGGATCGCGCAGCTGGTAGCCCATGCCGAGGCGCAGTGCTGATCCGGCGGGCCGTGCTGCTGGACGGGACCCCGGTCGACATCCGGCTCGGTGCGCGCATCGAGCAGGTCGCCCCGGTGTTGCCGGACCGACGCGGCGAACAGGTTCTCGACGCCCGAGGCGCCACGGTGATTCCCGGACTGCACGACCACCACGTGCACCTGAGATCGGCGGCGGCAGCACTGGATTCGGTGCGCCTGGGCCCACCGCAGGTGCACAATCAGGCTGACTTGGCGGCGGCGCTGGCCGCCGCGCGGCCCGGGCCGGACGGCTGGGTGCGGGCCTACGGCTACCACGAATCGGTGGCCGGGGAGCTGACCGCGCAGCTGCTGGACCGGTACTGCCCGCACTTACCGGTTCGGGTGGCGCACCGCAGCGGCGCGCTGTGGGTGCTCAACTCGGCAGGTCTGGCCAGCTCCGGAATGACCGGCCACCCCGACGGTCGGCTGCTGCGGGCTCACGGCGACCCTGCACCCCGGCTGCCACCGCGGGAACCCGCGCTGGCGCGGTTGAGCCGAGAGCTGGCGGCGCGCGGCGTCACCGGAATCACCGAGGCCACCCCGGGGCACACCGACGCCGACATCGCCGCCTTCGCCGCGGCACGCCGCCGCGGCGACCTGCTGCAGCGACTGCACTGCCTGGCGCCGGCCGGCACCGCCACGCCCGCCGAGGTCACTCTGGGACCGACGAAGGTCATTCTCGACGACGAGCGCCTGGACTTGGACGCACTCATCGCGCTGATGTGCGACACCCATGCCCGCCGGCACGGCGTGGCGGTGCACTGCGTCACCGACGCCCAGCTCGCCGTCGCGATCGCCGCCTGGCAGGCCGCCGGTGCGCACCCCGACGACCGCATCGAACACGCGGCGGTGGTGCCCGACGATCGGCTGACCGACCTGGCCGCGCTCGGGATCACCGTCATCACCCAGCCCAACTTCGTCGCCGAGCGAGGCGACCACTACCTCACGGACGTCGAACCCGACCGCCACCACGAACTGTGGCGGGTTGCGTCGTTGCAGCGCAACGCAATACCGGTGGCGTTGTCCACCGACGCGCCGTTCGGCGACAGCGACCCCTGGGCGGCCATGCGCGCCGCGGTGCACCGGCGCACCCCCGGCGGCACCGTGCTGGGACCGGGGGAGCGGATCTTGGCGGGCGCCGCCCTGCGCGGATTCACCGGCCGCGCCGACCGGCCCGCGACCACGCGCGGTGTGGCAGCCGGCGAACCCGGCGACCTCTGCCTGTTCGACGGTGATCCGCTGGCCCTCGACGCCGGCCTGGTGGCCGTGACGATCGTCGCCGGTGCCGTGGTGCACGACGGTCGGTAGCCTAGCTAGATAACTGGAGTTCGAGAGAGGCATCGATGACGCGCACCGACAGTGACAGCTGGGACCTGGCCACCAGTGTGGGGGCCACCGCGACCATGGTGGCTGCGCAGCGTGCCCTGGCCACCGAGGGGCCGGACAAACTGATCGACGACCCCTGGGCGGCGCCGCTGGTGCGGGCCGTGGGCATCGACTTCTTCACCCGGATGGTCGACGGCGACATTCCCGTGGTCGAAGGCGGCGACTACGACCCGGTCGCGATGGCGCACGGCATGGGCGTGCGGACCCGGTTCTTCGACGAGCACTTCCTGTCGGCGACGCGCTGCGGCATCCGCCAGGCGGTGATCCTCGCCTCCGGCCTGGACTCCCGGGCCTACCGGCTGGACTGGCCAGCCGGAACCGTGGTCTATGAGGTCGACCTGCCCGAGGTCATCGACTTCAAGACCCGCACCTTGGGCGACTTGGGCGCCCAGCCGACCGCGCAGCGCCGCACCGTCGCTGTCGACCTGCGCGACGACTGGCCGAGCGCGTTGCGGGCCGCCGGTTTCGACCCGCAGGCGCCCACCGTGTGGAGTGCCGAAGGCCTGCTGATCTACCTGCCGCCCGAGGCCCAGGACGCCCTGTTCGACACCATCACGTCGCTGAGCGCACCGGGCAGCCGCCTTGCGTGCGAGTTCATCGGCGACACCTCGGTTTTCGCCGGCCCCGAGTGGCGCGCCCACCGGGAAAAGTTGTCGGCGCTGGGATTCGAGGTGGAGATCGGCGATCTGATCTACCACGGCGAACGCAACCACATCGTCGAGTACCTGACGGCCGCCGGCTGGACGGTCACGGGCCGCCAGGTTCGTGAGCTCTACGCCGAGTGCGGCTTGGAGTACGGGGACGACGAACTGGCGATCGCGTTTGACGACTTGACCTATCTGAGCGCCGTGCTCAACGAGCCGTCGGTATGAAACGGGTCACAGCCCGTGGGGCGCGACAAAGCGAGCGTCCGAACTTGGTGTGGTGCCCCCAGCAGGGCTCGAACCTGCGACCTGCGGATTAAAAGTCCGTAGCTCTACCAACTGAGCTATAGGGGCCGTGCTGGAACAGGATACTGCCTGCGCGCTCGGGCTCGATGGGGGCCGGGTTTGAGGTTTCGGCCCACCGTGCCCTAAGCTAGCGAAGCTCCCAACGAGAACCGTTGCGAGTGCCTCGGAGAGATTCGGTTCTGGCCCCCATCGTCTAGTGGCCTAGGACGCCGCCCTTTCACGGCGGTAGCACGGGTTCGAATCCCGTTGGGGGTACTCGCATCGTAGTAACAACGGAGCGAACAGCAAGGCCCTGTGGCGCAGTTGGTTAGCGCGCCGCCCTGTCACGGCGGAGGTCGCGGGTTCAAGTCCCGTCAGGGTCGCTTTAACGGCGAGGCACCTGGGGCCTTCCGGCCAGGTAGCTCAGTTGGTACGAGCGTCCGCCTGAAAAGCGGAAGGTCGCCGGTTCGATCCCGGCCCTGGCCACAGGGGCTGCTCATTCCTTGGCGGCTTTCCTTGGTGGCGAGGCCCATGGGACCCGGCCCGGCGCCCCCGGACTCCACTTTCAGCAATCTCGCAGGCCTGTGAGGCATCCGTCATCGAGCCGTCGCCCGCTATTGAGGCGATTTGCGCCACCGGGGTCATGTGATCTGTTGGGCCGTTTCGGCGCGCCGCTGTTCTCTCCCCGATTGGCGTATGTCCGGAGGGCACGAAGAATTAACCAGAAATGCAGCATTCGTTCGCGCCTGGATTGGTCCGCAACATCAGACAATAAAGCAATCAGCCCGCACGTTGGAACGTTCCACTGCGCGGGGTTCGCCGGATCGATCTCGTTCTGACAGGCGGTGAGACGCTAGGTGGTAAGTGCGCATTGCCATTTGGCGACTCGGCGCTGTCCCGGTAACCGTCAAGGCGTCTCGCTGTACGGGGTGCGGTCCGCCGATCCCTCGAGTGAGCCGTCATGCGGTGAATGCCTTAATGCCGCTGCGGCCAGTTCTCTATGCTGAAAGTGCATGCCCTGAAGGAACCCGCCCCGCAGACGACCTCTGCAACGGGATAGGCCGGAGAAAGGGACCAAATGAAACACATCAGAGTCGGTCGTTTGCGAATCATGTTGGCGACGTTTCTCCTCCCGGTCCTCCTGTCGGCGCTGCCCACATCTGCCGTTGGCCTCGCGCATGCCGATAACAGCGCCTACCTCAACGAGGTGCAGTCAACGGTCAGGGTCCGGATGAACGAGAACCAAGCGATGCGGCTCGGTTCGGCGGCCTGTCAAACGTTGCGCAAGGGGCCGGACGGACAGGTAACCGACCAGTCGCGAGCCGAGGCCGCCCAGGCTGTCGCCAGGGCATCCCGCAGCGTGGGCGTGAACCGCAACGACGGTCTGGACCGCGGCAACGCGATGCGGCTCACCGTCGCCGCCGAACACCACCTCTGCTGAATCACGCCCCCACGTCGGGGCGGTGTCGGGAAGGCTCCGGCTAGGTCAGCAGGCCCCCGCAGCGTCACGCTGTCGTCGGGCGTAACGCAGCACCGAACCGGCGGTCAGGCATGCGGGCGTCGCGATCCGCGGCCTCGATGGGCAGACGCTCGACGGGCGCGGTGGAATGCGGGTTCCCGCAGGAGCAACCCCCTCAGCCCGCGGTGACCTCGTGCACGGCCACCCACACCTGCTGCGGGTCGTACCGTTCGCGCACCCGCTGCAGCCGGCTCCAGGCCGCAGCGCAGAACGCCGTCGAGGCATCGCCGGGGCGGTCGTCGAAATTGCCCAATGATGTGCCGGTGGACCAGGGCGCCAGCGCGGCGACGACATCGGCGGTGTCGCTCAGGGCCCGCGCCGCCAGGTCCGGGGTATCCGCGGTCGCCACCGTGAACAGTGCGTAGCCCGCATCGACGCGCGGCAGAGCGGCGTCGATGTCACGCCGGAGTGCGCCGCCGAGGTGGCGCAGCTCGGCGAACATCAGCGAGGTGTCCGCCTCGGGACCGGCGGCCGACAGCAGGGCCGCGACGGCTGCATCGGGCAGCTCGCCCAGCAGTGCGTGGTCGGCCACGATCGGGGTCGGTCCGGGCGGGTCCATGTGCACGGCGGTCAACTCCTGTGACGGGATCCGCGCGAAGGTGTCGAGTTCGGGTTGCAGTTCGCGCAGCGGCGCGAGTAGCTCGGCGGCCTGCGCGTCCGAACCCAGCACTGCGCCGTCGATGACGACCAGCCGGCGGCCCCGCACGGCGTCGGGCAGCTCGGGCGCCGGGGGGAAGCGCATCAGGCGCAGCGAGGTGGTGGCGGACTCCGGAGCGGTGACGCTCCACCGCGCCCAGGCCGGGAGGACGCGCGGTGCGGCGGCCAGATCCCACAGCAGCATGCCGGCCACCACATCGGGCAGCGGCAGCAGATCGATCTCGACCGAGACGACCACACCGAAACTGCCGCCGCCGCCGCGGATCGCCCAGAAAAGATCGGGCTCCTCGGTGGCCGATACCCGCCGCAGCGCACCGTCGGCGGTCACCACCTCGATCTCGCGCACCCTCGAGGAGCCCAGCCCGTAGGCGCGGCCGTAGAACGAGACCCCGCCGCCCAGCAGGAATCCCACCGCGGACACGTCGCCGGCGCTGCCGTGCACGGCCGTCAGCCCGTGCGGTGCGCAGGCTGCCAGCACATCGCTCCACTGGGTGCCGCCCAGAATCCGGGCGGTGCAGGCCAGCGGGTCGACCTGCACGCCGGTCAGTCGGTGCAGTCGCAACAGCAGGGTGTCATCGAGGGCGTCCGGCGGGAGCGCGGCGGCCGCGTGCCCGGTGCTCTGCGGCGCCACCCGCAGGCCACAGCCCACCGCGGCGTGCACCAGCGCAACCACCTCCTGCGCCGACGTCGGTACACCCACCACCGGTGGCCGCTGCGCGACCGCGACGTTCCATGGCTGGCAGGCGAGTTCGTATTCCGGTTGGCCGGGCAGGTGCGCGAGGCCGTCGTGCACCAGTGCGCCCAGATCTGCGGCGGCGATGGTCATGAAATTCCTTTCTGCGAACCAGCCCCGGAGGGTGGCTGGACGCCCACCAGACTTCTCGGCGTCGCGTGCCGCCACCATCCCGGCCGAGGGGGGATTTTCGACTCCCAGACTTCTGGGATGTTCATCGGCGCCATAGACCGCAATAATGACCCGCATGATCGCGGGTCTGACCGCCGAACGGGCGCGGGGAGACATCGACGTACTGTCGCGCGCCGGACTCGACCTCGACCACTTCCTGCAGGAGGCGGTCGGTGCGGTCGGCCGCGCCGTGCCGTGGGCCGGAGTGTGCGTGGGCACCCATGATCCGGCGTCGTTGATGCTGACCAGCGCCCGCAAGTTCGGAGCGCTCACCCCGAACCTGGAAGACGACCTGCTCTTCGGCCAGTTGGAGTACGGGCTCGGCGAATTCACCTCCTTTCGGTCCCTGGTGCACCACGACATCCGCGCCGTGTCGATGCTGCAGCTTCCGCAGGGCGCCGTCGAGGGCTCGCCGCGCACCCAGCAGCTGATCCGGCCGGTGTACGGGTTCACCGACGAAGCGCGCCTGGTCATGCGCGACGACACCGGAATGTGGGGATGTCTGGCCCTGTTCCGCGACGACGGCGTCGCCTTCGCCGAGGACGATCTGACGTTCCTGGCGTCGCTGTCGGAGGCATTCGCGCGCGGAGTGCGCAGCGGGATCCTGGCCCGCATCGGTGCCGCGCAGGCCCAAGCACCCGCGGCCCGGGGGCCCGCGGTGGTCATCGTCAACGCCGCCGGAGAGATCGTGCAGATCAGCAGAGGCGCAGCGCAAGTGCTCGAAGAGTTGGCCACCCCGGGCGACACCGGCGCCCCCTACGGGGTGATCGTCGGGATCGCCAGTGCTGCCCGGGCCACGGCGAGCGATGCGTCGCTGCCGTTACCCAGCGCGCGGGTTCGGTTGCCCTCGGGTCACTGGCAGGTGTTGCACGCGTCGCCGATGGACGGGCCGGACGGCGCCACCGGCGATGTCGTGGTCACCATCGAAGAGGCCAGGCCGCCGGAGATCGTGGCGCTGGTGGTGGCAGCGTTCGGCCTCACGCCCAGGGAGCGGGACGTGACGCGAATGGTGCTGCAGGGCAGCGACACCAAGGCGATAGCGGCGGCACTGCACGTGTCGGCGTACACGGTCCAAGACCACCTCAAGTCGGTGTTCGCCAAGGCCGGTGTGCGCAATCGCCGCGACCTCATCGCGCGGGTGTACTTCGATCAGTACGTGCCCCGGATGGGTGCGGCGGTGGGGCCGGCCGGCTACTTCCTGTGACCGCGGTGATCCACCGATATCGGCCCAGATCCTCATAGACTGTGCCGCTGTGCACCTGCTATCCCTGCGACGAGCCGCGGCAATCGCCGTGACCGGTGGCGCTCTCATGGCGTGGCACGGCCTTCCCGAGAGTGCGGCGGTCCAAGACAAACTTCTGCTCGGCGGCGGCGCCGCGATCCTGCTCCACGATGACGCGCTGTGCACCTTGACCACCATCGGCTACGACAACGGCGGCCGGCTCGTCGGTTTCACCGCCGCGCACTGCGGCGGGGTGGGCTCGCCCGTGCTGGTCGAGGGCGCCGAGGATCACGGCAGTGTGGGGACCGTGGTCGCCGCCGAGGACGGCCTGGACTACGCGGTCATCGAGTTCGATCCGCTCCTGGTGGCCTCGATCGCCGACTACGAGGGCTTTGGGATCTTCGGGATCGAGTCGGTGGACCCCGAGCCCGCCGAGCCCGCCGGCCCGGAGGCACCCGCCGACGCTGAGCCCGGCCCCGAGCACGGTGCCGGGCACCACGCCGATCCTGGTCCCGAGCACGACGCCCAGCCCGGCCCCGAGCTCGGTGCCGTGCGCCATGCCTGCAAACTCGGCCGAGGCAGCGGCCTGCAGTGCTTCGACATCGGGCCTGCCGGAGTGGAACTCGCCGACGAACCGTGGTGGCTACCCGGTGATGACGGCGCACCGGTCACCGTCGACAACCTGCTGGTCGGCATGGTCCGCGACGGCACCGTGCCGGCCGGCCCGCTCACCGAGCCGGGGCCGGGCATCGTGCTGTTTTCGGCGATCCTCGATGACGTGGACGCCAAAGGCGGGCCGGGCGCCGGTTTCGGCCGGCGCTCCTAGCGCTCAGCGGTCGCGATCGCGCTGCAGCAGGAAGGAATACGGCCCGGGCATCCCGGGGTACTCCATGGCGCCCAGCACGGTGTCCTCGTCGACCAGCCGGAAGTAGTCGACGATCGGCTTGTCGCGGTAGCGCATCGCGGTGGTGGTCAGGCCCCGATGCTCGACTTCGACCAGATCCGCGCCATACCGCCGGGCCGACAGCAGGCGCCGGCTCACCGACATCAGGTGGGGCGCCACCGTGGAGACGAACTGCGGCAGCGGCAGCGGTGAGGTGATGGTGCGCATCGGAATGATCGCGGGGTTCAGTGGGAAGGCGTTGCCGGACGCGTCGCGCACCACCAGCGGGTGGACCGCGTTCGGGGCGTCAAAACGCTTGCCGTACCAGGAGACGTTGGCCAGCACACCGTCGAGGGGATGTCCGGTGTGGATCTCGCGACCGGCCCAGTGGCCGCGGAGAACGCCCTGCGGGCAGGCCGCCAGCGCGTCGAACCGGTCCGACGCTTCGGTGGCCGACATGCGCAGCGGCCCGGTGGAGGTGTGCAGGTTCAGGTCTTTCATCAGTTCACCGTCCGCAATGTTGCTTTCGAGGTCAGTTGGATCTGCCGGCGGGCCTGCGCCAGCTGCAGCCGATCGGATTCGCCCAGATACCAGCGCAGAACCGCCCGCGCGATCGGCGGGATCTCCAGGAGCGCGAAGAAGGGCAGCGCAGCAATGCGTGTCACCGCCATGGCGGGGTCGGTGATCGCCGCAAGGCGGTGCAGCCGGCGCGACGGCTTCGGCAGGGCGGCGTAGGCGACCAGAGTCGATATCACCAGCAGTATGTCGTTGACGGTGGCCGTCACGTCCGACCACGAGTCGGGTACCAGCAGAGCGGCGGCGGTGCGCAGCCGCGCGGACTCCCAGCCCGGCCGGAAGCCGAACTTGGCCGCTATGGACCGGTAGTAGCGATCGACGGCGCCCGCGCTCATCGGGACGTCTTCAGCGGGGACGCCCATCAGCACGGCGATCTGCGCCATTTCGGCGAAGTAGCGGTCGCGCTCGGCTGGGCTGAGCCGGCGCGGAATGGGGCGAGAGTCGAACGCGAAATTCTCGTAGCCGATCAGTGCGGCATGAGAGATGGTCACCGCGGCAAAGAGCATCGACTCCGGTGATGTGGCGGCATACGGCGTCCGGCCGTCGGCACCGACCCCCGTCATGGGGCGGTGATAGTTGAAAAGCCTTGTGGCGCAGCTTCTAGCGGCTTCCTGGTCGCCCAAAACCATGGGTAGCGGCACGGACAGGGTTCGTCGCAGCCGGTCGTGGAAGTGGCCGTCCTTGCGCCGCCCGGCGCCGCGGGGGCCCCGCTGGCGCTTCTTGTTGGTGGGAAACAGCGGGTCATGATCGAACAGCACGGCCTGAAAGTCCAGATGGGGGATCTCGAGCAGGTTGGTGATCTGCGCGATCATCAGCGCTGTCGCCGGGGCGGTCAGTACCCGCCAGGACACCGAGTGCGGGCCGAACGAAGGGGTCTCGCACGGTGCGGGCACGCCGGCTGCACTCGCGTCAGGGGCCATGGGAATCGAGTGTTTCCCGTGCCTTGGCGTTTGTCAACTCGCTCCGTCAGAGCTTGATCGCCAAGATCGCCAACCCCGCCTCCGTGCAATACGCGACCACGTCCTCGCGGGTCCAGGGCGAGGCGCCGGAGGTCCATTCGCCGAGCACGGCAGTCAGCGCCCCCGACAGCAGCGTCGCCTCCAGGTGTGCCTGGGTGGGCGGGATCGGTTGGTGATCCGGGCTTGTCACGGCACGCCGGATCGTCTTGAGAAACATGGGCAGCGCGTTCATCGCTCGCGCGCGCAGGACGTCGTTGTGCAACGCCTCCTGAAAAATGATGCGGCCCGCCCGGGGGTTCTGGTCCAGAAACAACGTTGCGGCTTCGAACACGGCGCGGAATCGAGAACGAAACTGGCGCGGGTCAGAGGTCATGGGTTCGCCGGGTACGGCCGCGGTGACGGTGCGCAGCAGTTCCTCGACCGCGCGTTCGTAGGTCGCAATGAGCAGGGCGTCGGTGTCGGGGAAGCTCTCGTAGAACTTTCGCGGGCTCACGTTCGCGACGCGGCAGATCGACCGGACCACCAGGGCGTCGGAGCCCTCGGTGCCGACGATCTGCATGCAGGCCTCGATCAGCCGCTCGCGTCGCAGTGCCGCTCGGTCCTCGGGCGACGTCCCGCGCCAAAGCACTTCGCCATCGGTAGGCACGCTCGCACGCTACCCGCATGCGGCCGCACCGTTCCACGCTGCGGTGAAGGCCGTGGCATATCGATCGCGGGGAACTGCTCCGGCCGGCCTCGGCGGATCGGCCGGAGCAGCGCAGGCCCTTCTCTCCGATATGGAAAAGGTTGGGCGACCTAGGGTCTCAGCGTCACCGGTTGGGCGGCTGCCCAGCGATCACGCGGCAGTGGGCTCGGTGCTGCCGGGCACACCGGGAGCGGGGGTGGCTTCGGCGGCAGGGGCCTCGGCGGCCGGGGCCCACACCGAGGGATCTTCGGCCGGGAAGGTGCTGCACTGCTCGGCGATCTCCGGAGCAGCAGATTCCTGCGCACGGAACAGCGCCGCGTAGTACGGGAAGACGATGCCGAGCTGATCCACCTCGGCCTGCCGGCCGGCAGGGTCTTTGGCCAGCAGATTCTTCATCCGCAAGACGATCTGCTCCTGCAGCACCTTGGGTTCTTGGTTGTACTTGGTCACGATCGCGTCGTAGGCCGGCTGGTCGACGACCTTGGTTGCGGCCATCAACTGATCCAATGAGCACTGCGTGGTCAGAATCGGCTCCGGTACGGCATTCAGGTCGTCTGCGGCGGCAACTCCCGCGCCGGCGGCAACCAGGGCCGCACCAACTGCTGCAAGGCCCGCGGTGCGCGCGAACCGACTCACTGTGGATGTCATGCGGCGCGACGTTACCAGTGTGGGTGTTGCGGGACTGCCGCTTTCGGCCTTAACAAGTGCGGGGTCAGGGCCGCAGCGTCTCCGGACACAATTCGGCCTGAGCCGCCTGAATCTGAACGTCGGCGGCCTCGGGGCTGTAGTAGAAGGTGTTGGTCAACTGACGCACCAAGTCCCCCGCCGACAGGCCCGAGCGGTAGGTCCCGGTCTGGCCGTACATGCGCAGCAGGGCGCAGACGTAGTGCCCGGAGGTCACCTTGACGTGATCGGCGACCGGGATCGCCACCGGAGCGGTGTTGACCCGGGCCAGGTAGCTGGCGTCGTCGGCGTGCGCCTGCGGCGCGATGGCCAGTGCCGCGACGGCCAATACGGGTGCGGCGATCCGGACGGTCGACACCATGACGTCCATCGTGCCACCGCCACCCCGCCGGCGGGGCGACTCTCGGGAGCGACGCAAATCCCCGCGCGCCCAGGTGCGGCTGGCTAGGGTTTGCAGCCATGGCAGTCAAGGATTCCCGCGAGG
>NZ_JRMK01000025.1:0-42334 GCF_000972925.1 Mycobacterium sp. UM_Kg1
TTGACCCCGATCGAGTTCGAAGCCATCATGACCACACCGGCCAGTCAGGCCGCGTGACCGAAACTGTCACCTGATCGTGCAGCAGACCCTGCCCACGAGATGGGTCGGTTCATCACGGCACCACCACATACGGCGGTTGGACACCGGCGATGACGGCGCCGAAGTCAAGCAGGGCTCGATTGCCCTGATTCCGGTAGCTGCTGTGGGCGGCGATGCTGGTGCCGGGAGTGCCGAAGATGCCCGGTGGTCCGGGATCAGCAGCGAGGCGGATGGCCCCGAAGTCCACCGTTGTGGGGTCGGGTCCCAATGTGAATCCGGTAGCCATGGTGATGATGTCGTTGTCCGCCCTGGAGGCGAAGACCTGGGCGGCGGGGTTCAGATCGAGTCCGCTCGCACAGTCGGCCAGCATGCCGGCTTCGAAGCTATCCAGTCCCGCTGCGTCATTGTGGTCGTAGCTGGTGTGCGCCGCCTGAAGTTCGCCGACATGGAAGTCTTCGCGCTCGGCGGCGTTGACGGCGTCGAGCACTGAATGTTTGTTCCCGTCTTGGGCATCAGCGCCGCGGCTGGCGATACCTGCCGCCTTCACCAGTAGGTCGGCGGCGTCGCGGACCTTCACCACGTCAGCAGCGGCGCCCTGTTGGAATGCTTCGGCGCCCGCGCCGGTCCACTGGGTGTCGCCGGGGCTGGCCGAAGCGTCGCGGATTTCGGTGAACGCGGCTTCCCAGGTGTGGGCGAGCCTGCTCCAGGCGGTGGCGTTGGCCCGCAGGAAGGCCCAGCTCGCGCCTTCGACCTGCGACAGCGTCGGAAAAGCCATCGCGGTCTACCTCGGTGTCCCGAGTCCGACGGCGGCACCGCAGTCGACACCGCTGCCGCGCGGGACCAGCGGGGTGAACCTCCCGCCGCCCTGGGGAACTGCGGCCAGGGCAGCTGCGCCGTTGTCGTCCATCGCTTCGTACTCGTGCGCTGCGTTGGTGAGTTTTCCCGAGCTGGCCGTCATTCGTCCACTCAGCGCCGTCGCGGCTGTGCTGGTGACAACGCGCGTGGTGCTCGCCGCCGCGCCGCTGGACTGCCACGCCGATCCGCTTGCCGCGGGCAGTGGCGGCGCGACCTGACCCGGCAGTGCAGCGCAGCGCTGCGCCAGCGTGCGCAGGCTGAGCGGGCTAACCCGCAGGACGGGGGAGGTCATGGGGGAACTGTATTAGTGAATGACTGTTTGCGGAATTCGCCGGGGCGTGGTGGGCCATTCGCGGGGACTGGCCAGCTCCCGCAGCGTGCGATAGCTTCCGCAAAGGACTCCAGCGAGAGGGGCAACGATGGCGTTCCTGGACCGGCACGCAGCAGCGGCAGTCGGCGAGGCCGTCCGGGTGTCTGCCGTACGGGTGCTCACGCTCGTGTGCGTCCTCGTCCCCGTTGTCGCGGCCTGCAGCCCACCAGGCGATCTAGCAAAGACAGGAACCGCGGTGGACCAGCGGGAGGTCATCGACCGGTTCACCAACGACATCTGGCCCGCCGTGGAGGGCTACGGGCTCTACGCTCAGGGCAGCCCTGAGTCCAAGCGGTTCTGGTCGATAGTCGAGCCAGGTGAGGCAAGCATGGTGCACGCTGCGGGGATAGACCTCGGGGTGGTTATGGGCGCCGACAACGTGCCGATCACCTTTCGGGTAGGTCCACTTCGCCTGGCGAATACCGCTGTGACATCGATCGATGCGACTGATGCGACGGTCGTCGCGTGCTATACCTACACCTCGGTGCCGCGCAACGACCCAGCCGATTCCGGGGTTTCCGCAGCTTCCGAAGCTACCTTCGCCCTGCACAAGACCGATACCTGGTACCTGCACAGCATCACCGGCGACCACGTCGTGCCGGGCTGCGGATCTGTCGACAGCTGAGGTGGTGGGACAGTGGGGCTTCGAGCTGCCATACCGATGAAATCCGCGCTCGCTCTGGCGGTCCCGTTCGTCACGGTCCTGGCATGTAGTCCGAGGAGTCCGACACCACCTCGAGCGCCAGACCAACAGATCATCAACCGTCTGACCAACGACATCTGGCCGGCCATGAGTTTGTACAACCTGCAGCCCTCCCAATCGAGTCCCGGCGCCGAGCAGTTTCGCGCCGTTATCGACCCCAGTCTCCGGTCCGGGGACACCGGCGCTGCCTACACCGATCTCCGCAGCGCAGCACGGCAACTCGGGCGCCAGGGGGAACACGACCCACAGACTCGAACCACCCTCGGCAACGACGGAATGAGTGTCGCCGACGCTGAGGTCCAGTCGGTCCACAACGACGTCGCCACGCTCAACGTTTGCTACACCTACACGCACTGGTGGTACGAGAACATCGTCGACACGCAGCGCGCACCCGGAGCATCGGAAGCCACCGTCGGCCTGGTCAACGTCGACAACACCTGGTACCTGCACAGCATCACCAATGACCACGTCGTGCGGGGCTGCGGACCTGTCAACGGCTGACGGTCCCGGAGGGGTGCACGGTCGTTGGGGGCCAGCGATCACAGGGGCGTCCCGGATCCCGAGAGCACCGATCCGCTCGGAGCAAGCTGGGCGGCGCTGTGCCGTGTACTTGTGCCACACCAGCATCATCATCGGTTGGAACCGCTGCCTCCGGCGGTGGTCGCCCTCGACCTGATGGAGTCGATGGACTCGCGAGTGCGCACCGTGGGCCGTGAGCGTCTGGCTCAGATGGTCGATTGCCTGCGGTGACCGGGCGGGCTGCTGTATCTACGCAGATCCCCGCGAGTCCAGCGCCGATGGCGAGCAGCCCCGCGAGCCCTCGTCCTCAGGACGGGAGGCGGTGGTCGGTTCGGACGTGATCGATCCCCAGATCGTGGTGCAGGATCCCCGGCGCGCTGGCACGCACCGGAGCGATGGCAGCCAGGATGCCCCAGCACGTCAGGTGGACAGCAGGATGTACGGCGTCGGGCGTATCGCCGGCGTGGAACGTGAATCGCGTGTTGCCGCGGGCATCGCCAGACTCGGTGCGCAGGCGCCACTGTAGGGGAGCGTCAGGGTCCGGGCTGTCGGTGCCAAGAACAGCGCGCGCGTCGGGGCCTCCGGTCCGGAAGACGGCGTCGCTCAGGAGAGCCTGAGCGAGTTCCAGCGACGGCTCGTCGGCCGAATGCTCGGTGACGGCCTGGGACAGCGTCACCGACTGCGTGCCGCGACTCATCCCGGAGAGGGCCCGCAAGACGTAGCCCGGCAGGGCAGCAGCATGTCCTCCCGTGGCGTGGAACGTGGAGCCGCCGGTGCGACAGGCGGTGAGCACGGCCGCGGTATCGGCGACCGGCGAGACGGTGATGACGTCTGTGCCGGACGCGAGTGCCTCGAGCACCGCCTGGGAGTCCGGTGGCCCGTCGGTGGCGAACACGACCAGATCCGCCGAAGCACCGTCAGTGACGAGTCCGAAGTTCGCGTGTTCAGTGATCTTGTGGGCCAGGTGTTCGGCGACAGCGCCGTCGCCCACCACGGCGACGGCGATGGCGGGCGTGGTGGCACTCATGCGGGCTCCAGTCGGTAGCGAGGTGCGAGATCGGGGATGACGACGCCGGGCGGGGCCGCGATGACCGCGGGCGCCGCGGACAGCATGGCGTTGACGGAGATGTCGGTGACGGCGTACCAGTCGGCGTTGAACGCTTCGTCGTCGGGCTCGCTGCGCATCTCGACCCTGCCGGGCTTGCCCTCCAGGGTGATGAGGTGGCCGCCGGCGAGGCTGTTCGGATGATCGGGCCCTAGGTGCGCGTTGCCGCCGCCTACGTGCCAGCACTCTTCGTTGGTCATGAAGAGCCGGTCACCGATATAGCCGCGGTAGGTCATGTGGATCGCCCCGACGGTGCCGGGCCGGATCACCGTGCCACCGGCAGCCACCTCGACCCGCGCGGGGACGGGGTAGACGTGCCGTTCGACGCGCACCTGTTCCGGGGGCACGCCCCACAGCTCCCAAGCGACGTTGCCGAGCACGGCGTCGAAGTAGAAGTGCTGCATCCAGGCGATCGCGTGGTCGTTGTCGACCGCGCTGAGCGGCTCTCCGAAGCCCAGGCTGGAGAGGCCGCCCCACATGCCGTCGGGGGCCGCGGAGAGGTCTCCGACTTCGAGGAACCGCACCTGGTCGACCTCCTCCATCAGAAGGGCGAGCCGGAGCAGCACCTGCTCGACCATCAGACCGGGGTGCAGGCCCGTTCCGTGCAGGGAGACGCCACCTTTCAGGCAGGCCTTCTGCAGGCGGACGCCGTCGGCGCGTTGGTGGATCGCGCGGCCGACGACGCCCCGGGCGAGCAGTTCGGCTCCGGGCCGCAGCGCGAAGCCGACGGGGGAGTTGACGGCCCGCATGGTGGCGGCCAATCCCTTGAGCGCTCGCTTCTCGGCTGGGCCGAAGACGTTGCCGGTGACCTTGAGGCGGGCCAGCGAGCGGAGTATCGACAGCGGCGAATGCGACTCTGAGAGCCAAGTCGGCTGGGCTGGATTGTGGAAGGCTGCCGCTGAGACGACGTTCTTGCCTGATTCCAGCAGTTCGATCACGTCTTCGTCCGCGCCCTGCAGGAGGGCAGGCGTGGTGGGAGTGTGGATCACGAGGTCGGCGTCCAGCGCGAGGATCGCCTCCTTCGAGGTGGTGGCGCGGATACCCACCGGGTCGCGGCCGGCGAGTACGCCGATATCCACTCCGTTCTTGTGCGGGCTGAACACCTTCAAGCCGACCACGTCGTAGTCGGGAGAATCCAAGGTGGTTTGAAGGGCCCGTCCGCCCATATCGCCGGGACCCCAGATCACGACCCGGATCGGTTGCTGCGCTGCCATGCACGAAATGTAGACGAAAGCCGCTCCTCGGATGATTTGGGTGCCAGACTGCGGACGTTGCCTCACTGATCGCGCCGACGTCGCGCGCAGCGGGGAATGGGTAGCCGGGCTCACGGTCCATCAGATTGATGGCCCACTGCGACAGGCAAACTCGGTGGCTGGAGTCGATACGTCCTCAGCGAAGGAAACCGGGACCGTGTTGGGATTACACGCTGCGCACGACGGAGCCGACAAGGGTTGTTTGCACCAGGAACACTGGCCCACGCCACCCGGCGCCGAACTCACGGACGACCCGGTAGCCGGCGATCTCGGAGATGCCCACGCGGTGAGCGGCAGGCCGTTCCCATGGTCGCGTCGTGCGGCCTCGATAGGCTCTCGGCGTGTCTCAGTTGCTTACGTGGTCCACCATCCTGACCTTGTAGCTGCGGGCCCAATCGTGACTGTGTTCGTGAACCGATTCTTCGTGGGATCGCGTCCGAACCGGCGGATGTCGCCGTCGGCGGCGCAAGTGGAAGGAGCATCAGGGGAGTCATGGGAAACGAGGCACTAGACATCGCCGTCACTGAGTTCGTCGCGGCGGTCGAGGAGCGAAACCGCCTCAGCAAGGCGCTCAAGGAAGAGCGACAGTCTGTGGCGAAACCGGTTACGCGCGAAACTGATGCGGTCAAGCAGTACATCGCCGCCCTCATTGCGGTGTACGAGAAGGTGCGCACCGAGCTTGAGGCGAGTTACGCCAACATCGCGTCGAGTGGCGCGGCGGTTATCGGGCTGACGGACAATCCGAACATCGTCAACCCGACCAGGCGCTGATGGACGACGCCGTAGCGGAGCGCGCCGAGTCGAACAAGGTGCAGACCCGGTTGCAGAGGTTGGAAGGCACCGGGGCGGGGAGGCTGGTCCTATTTTTAAGCCTGCTGCCGACACTGCTGCGCGCCTTGCCTCGTGAACAGCAGATACAAAAGAACCTGACCGACCTCACCTCCTACTACCTGCTGGAGATGATGGACGACGACACCGGCGGCGGCAACGACATCAACTAGGTCGGTACCAACGCCCGCGAGGCTCGAACTCGGGCGCGTGCACCCGACAGAGAAGCCCCGTCCTGCCGGTTCGCCGGATCAGGATTCCGGCGCGGTCTGCATGATCGCCGGAGCGGTTGTCGCCGCGCCCGGTTTAGGAAATCGGCACCGCCCGAAGACCCGGTCCGCGCGGGTTCATTCAGCGCTACGGGCTCGGACGGCGGGAAGCTTCGCCAGCAGCGGGAGGTCGAAGCGCGCGGCGCGCCGGCCCAGCCGGTGCGCAAGCCCGCGGGTACGGAGCTGCTCGGCGGCGCTCTGCAAAGGTTCGCTGTAGAACGCCAACTTGGTGGCATCGACCAGCGCCAGGTAACCGACCGTCAACGCGACCAGCGCGGCGAAGAAGATCCACGGCACGGTGGTGAACCCGAACTCGGCCCCAATGGGGGAGAACGTCAGCACGAGTCCCGCCACTAGCACGGCGACGGTGGAGGCGACCAGCGCGCCGCCCGGCCGGCTGGTGAAGAACGGAACCTTCTTGGTGCGAACGACATAGATGACCAAGATCTGCGTGGCAAGTGATTCGACGAACCAGCCCGTGCGGAACTCGCTTTCCCCGGCGTGCAGGACCCCGAGCATCAGTCCAAAGGTCAGGAAGTCGAACAGCGAACTCACCGGGCCGAAGGTCAGCATGAAGCGGTGGATGAACCCGACCTCCCAGTGCGAGGGCGTACGTAACTGCTCCTCGTCAACCCGGTCGGCCGGAATCGCCAGCTGCGAGGTGTCGTAGAGCAGGTTGTTCAGCAGAATCTGGCTGGGCAGCATCGGCAGAAAGGGCAGCACTGCCGACGCTGCGGCCGCGCTGAACATCGTCCCAAAGTTGCTCGATGTTCCCATCAGTACGTATTTGATCGTGTTGGCGAAGATCCGCCGCCCCTCGGCAACCCCTGAGGCCAGCACGCCGAGGTCCTTCTCCAAGAGGATGACATCCGCGGCGTCCTTGGCGACGTCGGTGGCGGAGTCGACGGAAATGCCGACGTCGGCCGAATGCAGTGCCAGCGCGTCGTTGACGCCGTCACCGAGGAAACCCACCGAGCGGCCGGTGTGCCGCAGCGAGGAGACAATGCGCTCCTTCTGGGTCGGTGAGATCCGGGCGAAGATCGTGCGCTCGTGCAAGACCTTGTCCAGTTCGGCGTCATCGATCTGCTCCAGCTGCGCCCCGGTCAGCGTGCCCTTGGACTCCAATCCCAATTCTGCGCAGACTTTTTCGGCTACCTGGGGATTGTCTCCGGTGGCGATCTTCACGTCGATGCCCAGCCCGGCCAGCCGCGCGAGCGATTCCCTTGCCTCATCTTTGGGGGTGTCGGCGAAGACGAGGAAACCCTGAAGCGTCAGAGTCGCCTCCTCGGCGGCAGTGAGGGTCTGGAGTTCACCAGCGGCACGGGTGGCCACCGCGACGACGCGTCGCCCGTCGGCGAAAAGCTCCGACAGCGTCCGGTGTGCCTCCGACGGGACGACTTCGCAGCGCTCCAGCATCTGCTCCGGTGCACCTTTGACCACCAGAATCTGGCGGCCGCCCTCGTTGATGAGTGCCGAAGTCGCCCGCCGAGTGTGGTCGAAGGGCAGGAAGCCGACCCGAGCAACGCCACCGCCGAGCGGTTGCCGACCCGCCCACAGCGCCGCGTCCAACTCGTTGGCGCTGGCTCCGCCGGTGGCCGGGTCGACGTCGGTAGCCATCAACCCGTAGCGCAGCAGCAAATCGGAGTGCTCCCCGGACGCGGTGACGGCGTCGATGAAGGCGAGCTGCCCGTGGGTCAGCGTCCCGGTCTTGTCCGTGATGAGGATGTCGATGTCGCCGAGGTCCTCGATGCAGACTAGGCGTTTGACCAGTACCTTCTTCTCCGCCAGCTTTCGTGATCCGGTTGCCAGGCTGGTGCTGACGATCGCCGGGAGCAATTGCGGGGTGATCCTCACCGCGATCGCGAGGGCGAACAGGGCAGCGTCGATCACCGGCCGGCCCAGCTGCAGGTTGATCACGACGATGACCACCGTCAGCGTCAACGCGACCCGCAGCAGCAGATAGGAGAAGCGGCGCAGGCCGGTCTGGAATGTGGTCTCGGGCTGGTTTTCGCCCAGACCGACGGCGATCCGGCCGAACTGGGCCTGGGCGCCGGTGGCGAAGACCACCCCGGTCGCTTCGCCGGCGTTGACCACGGTTCCCATGAACGCCACGTTGTGCATGTCGGCCAGCGACGTGCCTGCTGGGCACGGGGCGCTGGACTTGTCTGTTCGGCTGGACTCACCGGTGAGGATGCTCTCGTTGCACTCCAGCCCGGTGACGTCGATGAGGCGCACGTCGGCGGGAACCAACTCACCGATACTGAGCCGGATCACGTCGCCGGGGACGAGTTCGCTGACGTCGATGCGCTGGAACCGACCGTCGCGCCGCGCCACCGCCTGGCGTCGGATCGCAGAATGCAGCGCGGCGGAGGCCTTCTCCGCACGATATTCGTTGAAAAAGCCCAGGCCGACACTGACAGCGAGGATGATGCCGATGATGACGGCCTGGGTGTGGTCACCGAGCGCGTAGGACAACGCGGCGGTCACGGCGAGCAGCCCGAGGATCGCGTTGGAGAGTTGACGGCGCAGCACGGCGAGCGCACTCACCCGGCGCGTACATACGACGTTTCCCCCGAACCGTTGCATCCGGGCCCGGGCCTCTGCGGTCGACAGCCCGTCGGCAGAGGTGTCCAGATGGGTCAACACATCGGTCACGCTCGCCTCGGCAACCCGTTCGAGGTGGGCCGCCGCAGGCGCGTCGGCCGATGTGACGGCCATGGCGCCAGTGTCCGCCTAAGTGGCCCGGATTGCGAGAGCGTTCATCGCCGGCCAGCCAGCGCGGCTGCGGTCACCGAGTCGGCCGTCGTCTTGACGGGAATCGCAATTGCCACAGAGCACACCAAGACCAGACTCAAAAAGAGCGCGTTCAATGCGGCGTCCAGCAGGCCGTACATGTGCAGCATCGGCACGTGATAGATCAGATGCAGCAGGTTGAACGTCGACAGTGTGACGGCTGTGGCGAGCATCAATGCACGGTTGCCCAAGTAGACGAACGCTGTTGCGGCCAACATGGCAGTCGCAAGATACAGCGCGCCGACATCCTTGGCGAAGTGCTCATTGTAGGGCCCGAGCACGGGCAGCCACCGAAGACCGAAGCCCGGAAACGTGTTGTACCAGTGCAGTGGCGCACAGTAGGCCCAGCCTCCGACGAAAACTCCCGTGAGTGCCAGTGCGGTGAGGCAGCAGCGGTGCAGTAGTGGGTTCATTCCCCTAAGACGACGTAGCGACCGCAATCGTGACGGCCATCTGGTGACGCGCGCCACATCTGGTCCGGCGCTGTCACATTCCCGAGCTTGCTGGTGTCCCAAGGGTGTCCGCACACAACAGGAGGATCCAGATGTCTGCCAACAACGCACGACTGAGTTCACTGCGAAATCCCCATGTGGTCGTGATCGGTGGAGGCTACGCCGGAGCTCTGGCAGCGAATCGGCTGCAGCAGAACCCCGATCTCCACATCACGATCGTCAATCCGCGCCCAGTCTTCGTCGAACGGGTGCGCCTGCACGAGTTCGTCGCCGGTAGCGGCGACGCCACTGTCGACCTGGGCGCCCTGTTGGGGGACCGAGTCAACCTCATCGTCGACACCGCCACGAGAATCGATGCGGCTAACCGCGCTGTCGAACTGGCCTCCGGCTCGGTCGTCTCCTACGACTATCTGATTTACGCGGTGGGCAGCACGGGGACGGTGCCCGAAGGCGTCGCCGGTGCACGCGCCCACGCCTATCCCATCGGCGAGCTCGAACAGGCCGAGCGCTTGCGAGCTGCCGTCGATCTGCTGCCCGACGACGCCCCGATCTGCGTGGTGGGTGGAGGATTGACCGGAATCGAGGCCGCCTCCGAACTGGCCGAGCAGCGCCCGGCAGCGAAGGTGTCGCTGCTGTGCGGCGGCATCCTGGCCCCGGCGGTCGGGGAGAAAGCCCGAGAGTCGGTGCGCAGACAACTCACCACATTGGGCGTGAGCGTCGAGGACGACGCGGTGGTCGCAGAAGTCCTCGCAGACCGGGTCCGGTTGTCCGATGGTCGTAGTCTGCCCAGCGGCGTCACCGTGTGGACCGCTGGCTTCGGCGTTCCTGACTTGGCTCTGCGCAGTGGACTGACCACGGACAGCATCGGCCGGCTGATCACCGATGAGAGCCTCACCAGCATTGACGATCCCTGGATCTTCGGGGCGGGAGACGCATCGGCACCGGCAGGTCCGCCGCTGCGGATGAGCTGCCAGGCGGCGATGCCGCTGGCGGCTCGGGCTACCAGCACCGTGCTGGCGCGAATCGCGGGCAGTGAGGTGAAGGTTCTCAATCAGTCCTTCGTGGGCGCGAACATCAGCATTGGGCGCCGGCACGGCACCATCGCCGTCGCACACCACGATGATTCGCCGCGCAGTCTCTACATCGGCGGAAGGCTTGCGGCCTTCATCAAAGAGATGGTCTGCAGCACTGTCGTCAAGCAGATCGCCAAGGAGAGTCGTAAGCCCGGCAGCTACCGCTGGCCAGGGGCCAACAAGGCGCCGGTGCCGGTGAAGTCGGCGGTCGGGTAAGCCCGTGGAGGCGATCCGTGCGCCACAAGGCGCACGGAACGCCATCGGTGGTACCGAGTTTCGCGTTGTCTGGCGAGCCCCCGTGGGTGTAGAGAGGTCACCCAGGCAGCGGTTCGGCGCGCACCCGATGACCGGTCGGGCCCGGGATCGCAACCAAGGCGCACCCGCAGCGCGTAATGTGCTTCGACGAGTGATCAGCGGTAGCGCGGCCGCGCGCACCGGAGACCACCTGACCGGAGCGGAGGCGTCTTGCAACGCACGCGCCGGCGAATCACTTTTACCCTCATGCTGCTCTTCGGTGTTGGGCTGCCGGTTGCTCCGCCCGCTGCGGCGATGGTGATCTTGGGCGGCGGAGCCGTCATCGTGGTCGGTGGCGTCAACTACTGCACACTGACCACGATCGGTCGTGACCGGTCCGGCGATCTGGTCGGTTTCACAGCAGCGGAGTGCGGCGGGCCGGGCGCCGCGGTTGCTGTAGCGGGTACCGACGCCGCAGTGGGCACCGTGGCCGCGGTCAACGCCGACTTGCATTACGCGGTGATCAAGTTCGACGAACCCGATCTCATCCCGGTGTCGAATTACGCCGGAATCGGGATCAACGACATCGGCCCAGACCCGGAATATGATGCGCTGGTATGCAAATGGGGACCTGCCACCCCCGGCATCTGCAACCGCATCATGTCCACCGGCTGGCCGCGCGCGACCATGCGGGAGCAATTCGACCCCGGG
Source organism: Mycobacterium sp. UM_Kg1 (assembly GCF_000972925.1). NCBI lineage: Bacteria > Bacillati > Actinomycetota > Actinomycetes > Mycobacteriales > Mycobacteriaceae > Mycobacterium > Mycobacterium sp. UM_Kg1. The sequence goes on from NZ_JRMK01000025.1 coordinate 11,205, forward strand.
GATCTGGGTGCCCCGGTGACCATAGACGGACTGCTGGTCGGCCTGGTCTACGGTTTCGGCGTGACCATGGGCAGCAAGTACTCACCCGCGCGCGTGGTCACCTCACTGACGAAGTTCAACGCGATCCTGGCTGACGTCAACGCCGGCGACGGCCCGGGCAGTGGATTCGTCCCGATCGGAAGCTGACGCAACGCCCCAAAGCCGTCGAACAACCGGCTCGGGGTGGGCAACCCGGCTAACATCTTCGCGGCCATCACGAAATCTCGGAGGTACCGGTGCGACGTCGTCTGCTGCTCAGTCTGTTCGTTCTCACTGTTGTCGCCGGGCTCGGCGCCGGCTGCTCCTCGCGCGCACCGCAGCCCGGCGGGCGGGCGGTGGTGATTGTGTCCGGCGGGGCCGCCACCAGTCCGTTCACCACACCGGATCAGGCGTGCGCGTCGGGGCTCGCCGCCGGCAACACCGACACCGCGCTGCGGCAGGACCTGCTCGACCACGGCTACGTGGTCTACACCTCACCGGCGATGGCCGGCCGCGGCCCCGTGACCGATCAGGACGGTTTCGGCGCCTTCGGCGACTGCCCGATCACCCTGCCGGCGAACATGACGGTCAATTCCACCGGCAGCATCGACACCGCCGGCGAGCACCTGGCCCGGTTCTTCACCTACCTGCGCGACACCCACGGTGTCAGCGAGATCGACGTGGTCGGCCACTCGATGGGCGGGCTGTACTCGCGCGCGGCGTTCCGGGTGCTGCAGAGCCTCGATTCGCCGATCCGCATCCGCTCTTTGACCACGCTGGGAACACCGTGGCAGGGCTCTTACCTGTCGGACTACGCCAATGGGATCTCACCGCTGTCGGGCTGCCGGCAGGATCGCTTCTGCGAAAACGCGATGAAGGGTATGCAGGCCGAGGTGCAACGGTTGATGGCCGGCTCGGGCCGCGAGGTCAACAGCGCATACCTGATGGGACCCGACGGCTGGAACGACGACCAGGCCGGTGTACTGGACCAGATCCCGGTAACCCTGATCGGCGGCAATCGGTTCGCCGCGCCCGCCCCCGGCGCCGACGCGGCGGTGTGGCCCAACGACGGCATCGTCGCGCTGTCCAGCGCGCTGGCCACCGACATCAGTGACCGTGTCCTGCCGCATCGGCAGTGCTTCACCACCGACGACACCCACAGCATCTACGTCTCCGACCAGGCCGGCCTGCGCTGGGACACGGCGCTGACCTGGGATCCCGGCGTCCTCGACCTGGTCCGGGAAGCCATCGACTCCGCGGAGAAGGCGATGACGACGCCCAACCGCCGAGACTGCCCGCCGGTCTGAACAGCGCCGCAAAGGCGCGAGGGCTAAGCCTGCGCGGCCGGCGCCTTCGTGACGGCGTTGACGGCAACCCAGGTGTTGTTGACCGCGGCCGTCCCGGTGAAGGTGTCCACCCGACTGGGATCATGCAGGTCGTTGACGTTGGCCCCGGGCAGGGATTCCGCATGACGCCAGCCCGTTCCGCGGTGGCCCCAGCCGTGGGGAATCGAAACGGTACCGGGCCGCATGTCGTCGCTGATGTGCAGCGGAACCTCGATCTTGCCCATATCGGAGGTCACCTGGACGAGGTCGCCCTCGTCCAGGCCGCGTGCTTGGGCGTCCTTTGAGTGCATGTGCAGCGTGCATTGGTTGCTGCCGCTGGTCATCGACGGCACGTTGTGCAGCCAGGAGTTGTTGCTGCGCAGCTGGCGTCGTCCGATGAGCTGGAGGTCGTAGCCGCTGGCGTCATCGCCGGGCCCGTCGAGCAGTGCCGCGGCTGCCGCAACGAACTCCTCCGGTGCGAGCGCAACCTTGCGATCTCGCGTGGCGATCACCTTGCGCAGCCGGGGCTGCAGCGGCCCCAGGTCCAGTCCGCCGGCGCTCTTGCGCAGCTTGCGCATCGATATTCCCTTGGGGCCCTTGCGCATCCAGCCGTAAGGTCCGGTCGCCAGGGTGAAGCGGGCCATGTGCAGCGGATTGATCGCCTTGATCAGCGGCTTTCGCAGCGGCGCCACGAGCTGCCGCAGGGGAGTCGGGAGCAGTTCCAGCGCGAGCAGGCTCAAGATTTCCCAGTCGTCCTTGGCGTCAGCGGGAGGTTCGAACGTCCGGTGCTGATAGCGGACGTTGTTGCGGACGCTGAAAACCGTGAGGAGCAGCCCGATGTCCTCGCGCTCGAGCGGCGAGACGGGCGGCAGGATGTAGTGCGCGTGCCGGCTCGTCTCGGTGATGTACATATCCACTGCCACATACAGATCCAGCGACGCCAGCGCCTCGTCCAGCCGGCCCTTGTGCGGGATCGACGACACCGGGTTTCCGGCGCAGGTGATCATCGCCTTGATCTGGCCCTCGCCCTCGGTCAGGATCTCGTCGGCCATGACGACAGAGGGGAGCTCACTGCGGAAGGACTTATGACGTCCCGAGCGATCCGTCCACGCGCCGTAGCCCGCCGGAATGTATTTCGCGAGGCGGGGGACATCGGCAATCGGCGTGGTGAACATGGTGCCGCCCGGACGGTCCAGGTTGCCGGTGACCGCGTTGATCACCATCACCAGCCAGCTCACCAGCGTCCCGGTCTCCTGCTGGCAGATGCCGATGCGGCAGTAGAGCGCCGCGGACTCCGCCGCCGCGTGGTCGCGGGCCAAGGCGTAGATGGTCTCCGCGTCGACACCGGCACGATCGGCGACCGCCTCGGGGGAGGCGCCGGACACCAGGCGGCGCAGCTGCGGCATGCCGACCGACTGCTCGGCGATGGCCGCTGTGTCGCAGAGGTTCTCGTTGATCAGGACGTGAAGCATCCCCAGCAGCAGGTACGGGTCGCCGCCGGGGCGTACCGCGACGTGCTGATCCGCCAGCTTGGCGGTCTCGGTGCGCCGCGGGTCGATCACCACGACGGTCCCGCCGCGATCGCGTACCGCTTTGATGCGACGTTTGGCGCCGGGCATGATCGACAGCGAGCCATTGGACACCGCCGGGTTGGCGCCGAGGATCACCAGCCGTTGCGTCCGGTCGATGTCGGTGATCGGGATGAGGATGTTGGAGCCGAACACCTTCCAGGCCGCGTACTCGTGCGGCATCTGATCGATCGATGACGCGGAGAAGAAGTTGGGCGTCAGCAACGCGGCGCGCAGCATCAGGCCGTAGACCGCCCCGGAACTGTGTGCCGCGGGATTGCCCAGGTACATGCCCAGGCCCCGATTGCCGTGAGCCTTGCGGATGCGGCGCAGCCGGGTGCCGATGTCGGTGAGGGCTTCTTCCCAGCTGACGGGTTCGAAGCTGTCGCCGACCCGCCGCACGGGTGTGCGCAAGCGGTCGGGGTCCTCGTGCAGTCCGGCCAACGCGGTCGCCTTCGGGCAGATGTAGCCGTGGGAGAAGACGTCATCGGGGTTGCCCTGGATGCGACTGACCTTTCCGTCGGTCACCGTGACCGCAATGCCGCAGTGGGCCTCGCACAGCGTGCACTGACTGGTGTGGGTGCCGTCGGCTGTCGCGCTCCGCGCGTTCGGCAGGGGCAGGTCGACCGTTGTCATGGGAGTCTCCATCCTCGGCTGCTATCGCGTATGGGCGTCATTGCCGACCCCCGACCAGCACGTTGGCGGATGCGCGCGGTACTGCGATTCTGGCACCGTCGCCGCCCCCAGCGCTACGCATCGGGCGACAACGGGTGATTGACCCGCGTGCAGCGTGCCCCTACACTCCGATACTGATAACGCCTGTTGTCAGATATGGTCAACGATGACTGGGAGTGCGCGTCCGTGACTCAAGACATGTCGGAAACCTGCCCCGCAGACAGCGAAACGCCGATCGCGGCAGGCTGTCCCGTGAGCAACGGTGGCTACGACGGGCCCCCGATTCCCCTGGGTCCGGACTCCCTGACCTGGAAGTACTTCGGTCAGTGGACGGGCCTGTTCCAGGGAACCTGGGCGGGCTCGATGCAGAACATGCACCCGCAGCTCGGCGCCGCGGTCAAGGAGCACTCGATCTTCTTCATGGAGCGCATCCCGCGCCTGATGCGGTCGATCTACCCGATCGGCGGCGTGGTGTTCGACGGCTACCGCGCCCCTCAGACCGGTGCCGAGGTCCGCGACTACCACATCGGCATCAAAGGCGTCGACGAACAGGGGCGCCGCTACAGCGCGCTGAACCCCGACGTCTTCTACTGGGCGCACGCGACCTTCTTCAAGTCGACACTGCTGGCCGCCGAGAAATTCGGTGGCGGACTGACCGAGGCCGACAAGCGCCAGCTGTTCGACGAGCACGTCCAGTGGTACCGCATGTACGGCATGAGCATGCGCCCGGTGCCCAAGAGCTGGGAAGAGTTCGAAGCGTACTGGGATCACATGTGCCGCAACGTCCTGGAGAACAACTGGGCGGCCCGTGAGGTCATGGACCTGTCGACCATGCCCAAGCACCCTTCCCTGGAATGGATTCCGGACTGGTTGTGGGCGCTGAACCTCAAGGTCATGCAGCGCTTCCTGACCTTCATGACCGTCGCCCTCTACGACCCGCCGATCCGCGAACTCATGGGCTACACCTGGAGCCCGCGCCAGGAGCGTCTGCACGGCTACTTCTGCAAGGCCGTCACGCTGGTCTCCAAGTACGGCCCGCAGCGTGCCCTGATGCACCCGCGCAAACGTTCGGCGCTGGACCGCGCCTCAGGCCGCCTCCCGGTGGACGCACCCCTGGTGCAGACACCGGCGCGCCACCTGCCGCCGGTTGCGTACCGCAACGACCCGCACTTCTACTGCCCCAAAACCGACTGAACCGGGGCCGCCTCAGCTGTTCAGCGACCACACCGAATAATTCAGTGCGGTCGCGAACAGGATCCATCCGAAATACGGCAGCAGCAGCAGGGCTGCGGTGCGGTGCGCTTTCCAGAACAGCGCGATGGTGACGGCCACGGCGATGTCGAGCACCAGGATGTCGGCCAGGGCCAGCCCCCGCCATCCGAGTCCGAAGAACAGCGGCGACCACGCCAGGTTCAGCGCCAGCTGGACGCCGTAGACGACGATCGCAGGGTTGCGCCACCGCGGATCGGTACGCCAGACGAGCCATGCCGCGACGGCCATCAGGACATACAGGACGGTCCAGACCGGGCCGAAAAGGTAGCTCGGCGGCGCCCAGCCGGGTTGGGTGAGCGTTCCGTACTTGGCTGCGGCGCCCGCGGAGCTGATCCCACCGAGCGCAGACACCGCGCCGACCAGGACAAGCGAAATCACCAGCGCAGCCAGGTGCTGAGACCGGGACTGCGGTGCTGTCGACGAACTGGTTCCCATGGGCGTCACCCTAGACCGGATCGGCTGCGGTGGCGCCCGAATCCCGTAGGGTGCGATCGTGGCGGCCGCAAGCAACACGGTGGTGCTGACCGAGGAGTTCCGAGAAGCGTTGGGGCTGCTGGCGGCAGGCCGAAACCTATTCCTGACCGGCAAGGCCGGCACCGGTAAGTCCACGCTCATCCGCCACTTCATGGCCGGCACCGACCGCAACGTGGTAGTGGCGGCCCCGACCGGGATCGCCGCGCTCAACGTCGACGGGCACACCATCCACCGCCTGTTCGGGTTCCGGCCCACCACGGCACTGTCCGATGTCATCGCCGGGGAGTATCGGCCCGGCCGATTCACCAAAACACTGGGCACGTTGGACACGCTGATCATCGACGAGGCGTCGATGGTGCGCGCCGACACCTTCGACATGATCGCCGGGGCGCTGCAGCGATTCGGCCCGCGACCGGGGACGGCGTTCGGCGGCGTGCAGATCGTGCTGGTGGGCGACCTCTACCAACTGCCGCCCGTGGTCGCCGAAGGCGAGCGGCACTATTTTTCGACCACCTATGAGACCCCGTACTTCTTCTCGGCGAACACGTTTCGCCGCGAGGACTTCCCGAGCGTTGCGCTGACGACGGTGTTTCGTCAGCTCGGCGATGACCGGATGACCGCGATCCTGAACGAGATTCGTGAAGGCGTGCTGCTCGGACACGCGCGGGCACACCTGGATGCCCGGGTCGACCCCGACTTCGTGCCCCCCGACGACGAGTTCTGGTTGACGCTGGCGCCGACCAACCGGCTGGTCACGGCCCGCAATCGTCAACACCTCGACAGGTTGCCCGGCGAGGAGATGGTGCACCGGGCCACCGAGTCCGGCGACCTGTCCTCGTTCGACAAGCCGCTCGAGGACGAGTTGCGGTTCAAAGTCGGCGCCCAGGTGATGATGCTCAACAATGACCAGTCCGAGCGCTGGGTGAACGGCACGATCGGACGGGTGGTGGGGGTGGGGTACAACCGCCACGGCGCAGTGGTCGAAGTCGAGTTCCCCGACGGCCAGATCACCGAAGTCGCCCCGTACACCTGGGAGGCCACCCGCCCGGTGATCGATGGCGGGAGTCTGCGTCGAGAAGTCGTCGGCACCTTCACCCAGTTGCCGTTCAAGGCGGCCTGGGCGATCACGATCCACAAGAGCCAGGGCCAGACCCTGGACCGGCTGGTGGTGGACCTGTCCGGCGGCATGTTCTCCACCGGGCAGCTGTACGTGGCGTTGAGCCGGTGCACCTCGTTGGCCGGGCTGGTGCTCAAACGCCCTGTGCTGCCCAAGGATCTGAAGGTGGACCGCCGAATCGCCCGGTTCCTGCGCGCCGCGTCCGCAGGCGACCGGTCGCGCCGCTTCTGTGCGATCGGCCTCCTGACCGTGGGTGAGCAGGGCCGGATGTCCCGGCCCCGCCCGGTGGAGCTGGCGGTGGCATTCGATGACGGCACGGCGGTGTCGACACTGGTCAACCCGCAGCGGGATCTGGCCGACGCGCGGCAGGCGTACGGGATCGGGGTGGCCGACGTGCTGCTGGCACCCACGCTGCGGGAAGCCTGGGCGGTGATCGCGCCGATGCTGGCCGGCTGCACGCCGGTGGGGGTGGATGTCGACGAAACGCTCGGCCTGATCGACTTCGAACTCAAGCGACTCGGACAGGTGACGCCGATGCCACTAGGCGTCGAACTGCGGGGCGCACGCATCACCGGCGGTACGGCACTGCAGCGTGCCCGGACCGCGCTCGAGCGTCTCGATGCCGTCGGCATGGATGCCGGCTCATCGCCGTTCGAAGAGCCCGACGAGACCGCCGCCCTGTCGGGAATCCTGCTCAGCCGCGATCCCGGCGTCACAACTCCAACGGCAGAACACCTTCCGGCGCTGTCCGCGCTGCTGCGGATCAGCCGAAGCCTGGGAGGGATCCTGCTGGGCACCACCTCTGTCGATCAGGTGCCGGGGGAGACCAGTTGGGAGCAGGCGGCGCGCCAGACCGCCGCCGACCAGCTGCTGCTCGCGGCCACCCGAACCCGGCTACCGGATGAGGTGTCGGCGCGCCTGCGCGACGCATTGAGTGCGCTGGGCGCCGAGCATCTGGCGGCTGGGCTGGCGCATACGCCGTCGATGACCGACGACATCGACGCGGCCCTGGTTCCCGGGGCCCGCGTCTGCTTCACCGGAACCGCGGTGAACGGTCAAGGCCGGGTGCTGGATCGCGACGAAATGGAGCGGCTGGCTGCCTCGGCCGGGCTGGCGCCGGTGCGCTCGGTGACCAAGACACGCTGTGAGGTACTGGTCATCGCCGAGGCGGGCACGCAATCCGGAAAGGCCCGTAAAGCCCAGGACTACGGCAAGCCGGTGTTCACCGTCGAAGAGTTCCTGGGATGGCTCGCGCGTCGATGACGCCCCGGGGCTGGCTCACTTCAAGTCGGCCAACGCCTTCCGCGCAGCTTCGAGTTCGGCCTCCAGTGCTGCGACCCGCGCGGCGTGCGCAGCGCGCGCTTCGGCCACCAACGCCTCGATCGGGGCGGACAGGTCCTCGTGCAGTTCCTTGGCGGCGCGTGCCACCGCGGCGGCCGCCACCGCGAGGTTGCGCACCAGGTAGCTGCTGCCCTGCTTGATCTCCGCGTGCCACTCGCCGTCGGCGGTGCCGGTGACGGTGAGGGTCAGCTCCAAGGTTTTGGGCTTCTTTGCGGCCGGCTTCTTGACCGGCTCCTTCACGGCGGCCGGAGCCGGGACGGCCGGCGCCGGGGAGGCGGGCGGCGCCACCGGGAACGAACTGACGTCGGCGGCGTTGGGGGCGAGCGTGGGCGCAGTCATGAGGCGGCTACTCCTTGGTCGGTCGTCACCCGCGGCGGGCAACGTCGACACGAATTAGAACACACGTTCGATCACGACGCGGGTCGGGTGCGCCGCGACACGCCGGGTCAGCCCCTATGCTGGGACGACGTCCCCGACGCCGAGGAATCGATGAGTCGATGAAGCCTGCAGCCCCTGCTCCGACGGTCGCGGTGTCGGCGCGGACCGAGTTCCTGACCGGGCGCCATCATGCGGCGGCACGAGCCGGACTCGTGCTGCTGGTCGCGGGCATGATGACGCTGGTGGCCCTCAATCTGGCCGGGGCGCCCGGGTTCGTGATCGCAACGACGGCAGCGACTCTGGTCACGGCCGCGCTGGCGGCGCTGACCTACGGGCGGCTTACCGGCCGGGGCGCAATCCTGGTCACCGTAGACGGCGACAGCGTGTACTTCGGCGACGAGGCCCGGCAGATCGTCAGTTACCCGCTGACGTCGTTGACCGCGGCACGGCGAGGCGGACCCGCCGATGTCACCTCCACCGACGGCCGGTATCTGACCGTGCTGGGCCACAAGTACCTGAAGCTGACTTTTTCCACCGACACCGCCGGCAGTGACGAGTGGTGGGTGGCCATCGTCGAATCCGATCCCGCGGCCGCGGAGATACTGCGCCGGCTGCAGTCGGCGCTGCCGTCGCGGGTGGCCGGCGCCGCCGCCGGGCCACCGCCCGCGCCCGCGCGGGCGCCGCAGCCACCGCCGGCCGCGGGGCCGCGGATCGCCGATGCGGGCAGCGAAGAGGCCGCCAAACGGTTGTGGGAGGACGCGATCCGGCACCACAACGCTGTCCTGGGCGCCTACGGCTCCTACGAACTCGACCCGGCCATGCTGCTCCGGTATCCGGCGATCACCGACGTGACCGTCGAGCAGACCCAGACCTTCCAGATGGCACTCGATGAGGCGCAGGCCCTGCGCACCGAGGAGTACCCGGGCAACCGCGGGCTGGCCGACGCCTACGGGCGGGCGGTCACGGTGCTGCGCCGCGCCTGGATCGGGTGTGAGGCGCACGGGAAGAAGGTCGGCACCGGCTACCTTGACCGTGCCGACCAGGATGAACTCGATACCGCGCTCAAGCTCTACAACCACGCGGCCGCCAGCACCCTGCCGGCCGAGCAGGCCACCTACTACGGCCGCGTCCGCGACATCGTCACCAGACTCGCCGAGCGTGGTGCGATCCGCCCGCCGAAAGTTCAGCTCGCACAGTTGGAGGGCGTCACCCGCCGTGCGATCGAATCAGCACGCTGACGCTCAACGGGTGCCCTGCTTGATAAAGCGCCCGGCCGGTGAGTAGGTGCCCGACGCGGCGTCCACACCCGCGAGCTGAATCCGGATTACCAGTCCGAGCTCTTCTCTTCCGTTGTCGGACATCTCGATATCGACGGCCCGGCTTTCGTAGGGTTCCAGGGAACCGCGCCGCATGGCCTGTGCGCGAACCGATTCGAACACCGCCGGCGATATGTCGTCGAAACGAAAGCCCGGTCCTCGTGTGCGGTAGGACCGGGAGGTGACGACCGGGAACTGCCCCGGAACCACGACGGCCTCACCGGTGCGGCCATCGGAACCGAACTCGATCAGCCCCCCGCCGCTGTTTTGAATGCGGCCGGCGTGCAGCAGTGGGGTGTTGGCCGCGATGCCCCGAATCTGAAGGGTGCTCAGCACCGGGTCCGACGCTCCGACACCGGCCAGGTCCAGCGCTTGGCGGGCCGATCGGAGTGCCGCAGCGAAGTCGGCCGGGTCGAAAAGCGCGGCGACGGTGCCGTCGGGACGCGCCTCGACGGAGGTGGGGAACGCGAAGGCGCTGGGCGCATCGAACGTGCCCGTGAGCATCAGCGGTTCCGTCGGTCCGGTCCGCTGGATCCGCAGCTCTTTCATGGCCGCGTCGTTACCCACCGCGTGGAACTCCCGGGCCATCCGATCGGCGATGGTGGCCAACGGGATCGTCGCCACGTCCTCGGCGGTGAAGGTGCTCGACTTACGTAGCCTGTTGGATGTAGGGCTGGTGTGAACGTCTCGGCCCTCGGCGATGTAGACCGACGTGGCTTCGCCATTGGCGGGGTTGAACACTGTCGCGTAATCCGATCCGCCGTCGGCGAAGCGAAGATCCAGCAGATTATCCGCAGCACCGGGCCCGAGCCGTTCGCTGATGACCCGCAGCATGTTGGCCCGACGGGCATCCAGATCCGCGGTCTTGGTCGGCGCCGACACCGACGCAGAAATCGACGGCACGCGGATCGACACCTGCCACGCATCACCGACGCCGAGCAGCACCGCCCATGTCGTCAGCACCGTGATCGCGGGATACCCCACGGCCCGCTTTCCGGGGTGATCGCGGAAATCGGCGGTGCGCTTCGGCTCGCGCGGCGGCAACCCCTCCGGCGGCAGGGCCGTGTCGGGGCGCTTGGTCAGCGACTCGAAGTCGTTGCGTGACATCGATGTCACCCAGCGCGCCTGATAGGAGGTGTCGTTGGCGGGGCTGATGGTGGCGGTCACCAGCGTCGGCTGCTGATCCGCGTCGGCCAGTGTGCTGCGGGTGAGGGCCTCGATACGTGCCGGCACGAAGAGTGAAGCCGTCCCGGACGCGAACCTGGTGAGCCCGGAGGTGCGCGAGGACCGCGGCACGACCAGCAACCCGGTGAGGATCAGCGGTATCCCGATGAACGCCGCCATCCACCAGGCATTGCAGGCCCCAAGCCCGATACCGGCGGCGATGAGGGCACCGGCCATCCCGGCGCGACCCGCACGCGACACGACGGTGGGCATCGGGGCCACCGCTCAATCCGCCGGCGGCGGGCTCATGGAGGTGACGTAGTAGGTCTCCTGCCCGGTCGGATAGCCGCCGCCGTCGGTGGCGATGTGGACGTGGTCGTAGTGGTTGGCGGTTTCGTTGCCGTAATCCGAGGTCCAGTTCCCACCGCCGACACCCGGGTAGATCTTCTGCCGCCAGATCACGTGGTGGACGCCCCAGCGCGCGGCGTTGGCCAGCGCATACCCGGCCACCTGGTCGCCGAGCAGGATCCCGGCCTCGCTGTGATAGTCCGGGATCATCACGTCGATGGCCAAGCCGCTGGGATGCCACTTCAGCGGGTCCTGACGGTAGCCGTAGATGGTCTTGATCTCCTGAAACAGCACGCCGATGGTGCGGGCCGCCCAAATGGTCTTGACCTGCAGGCCGCTCTCCGGAGCCACCCCCGGCGGTAGCGGGAAGGTGAACTGCTGACCGTCGGTGGGCACCGGCACGCTGGCTGCCAGGGCCGCGGCCTCCTCGGGGTTGGCCATCCGGATGCCGCCGGTGGGTGGTGGTGCGGGCGTCGCAGACGTCGTGGGCGCCGCCACGGTGGATTCGGAAGGCGGGGGAGCCGGATTATGGCTGCCCTGGGCGTACAGAAGGGCTCCAGAGACCGCCAGTGACGTCAGAATTGCCAGGCTGCGACCGCAGATCCTAGCGATCTTTCGTCCGTCCACCACGAGGACTTTAGTTAATCGCGCGCCGAACCTGCCGGAGCGGTGCCGCGACGCGGCTCCCGCGTCGCCGTCATCGGTGCCCCGCGCCGGCCTCCGGCACGGTCGATTCGGCGGATCATCCGCGCCGTGGCGGCTTCCGCTGCGAGCCGGCCGACACCGAGGCGCTACACGCCGGGGCACAGCTCCTGGTGTGCGGCCTGCGCGATCAGGGGGAACTGCGGCCACGCCGGGTAGTACGGCTGCTGCGCCTCGACGGATCGGCCCACCCGCAGGTTCTCGCAGATCATGTGCCCGAGCGTGCGCACACTGGGCTCGGTTATCGGCTGGTCGGCGGCGTAGCGGGCGGTGTAGCCGTGGGTATTGAGGTAGTTCATGAAACCGGCCTCATCGGCATGCGCCGGTGCGGCCGCGATCGACATCCCCATCGCGACACCGGCGACGACCGCCGCCGCGGTGAACCGGACCGTCCCACTCATAGCAGGGATGCTACGTCCGACCGGGCGCAGCGTGCCTGCCACACCCGGCAAGCTTCCGGGGCGGAGGGGGATTGCTGCTAGCGTCAGCGGCGAGGAGAAAGGCGCTCGAGGTGAAACCAACCGCACTCGCGACGGCCCTGGCCGCAGGCGCGCTGGCCGGGCTGATCGGTGCCGTATCCGCTTCGGCAGACCCGCTCAACCCGCGTGACCCCGACTACTGCGGCGACAGCCCGGACATCCTGGTGTGCACCGAGCACTTGTCGACCTATCCCAGCCCCGCAGAGATGGCCTACCTCAACGCCATCCGCGGAAAGTTCCCGCCCGGCAGTGAAGCCCGCCGACTGGCCGCCGGACGGACCGCGTGTCTGGAGTTCTCGAAGCATCCGCGGAGTCTCATCGTCGAGCAGCTCTCGGTTTACCTGCAGGTCGCCAATCCCACTGCCGCCGAGGTGGTCGAGGCCGCCCACCTCAACATCTGCCCGTCGGTCAAGACTCAGGGCTGAACCTGATCAGCGACCGTGGCGGCGCAACCCGTCGCGGATCGCGGCCTGGGCTGCGACGTCACACTCGTTGTAGCTCAAACACCACCGTCGGGCGGCTTCGGCCGACGGACCGCTGCCGCGGGCGTTTTCGACGGCGCCCAGCGAGACCAGGCCACCGGGATCGTCAACCTCCCAGCGGAAGCCGAAGGATGCGGCGACCTGTTTGATCGATGAGGATGTGCGGGCGAAATACGTCGCGTCGAACCACTTCCGCAGGTCAAAGGTGATCCCCGCAAGAGCATGCTCGACATCGGCGAATCTGCGCGTACGGGATGTCTCCGGGTGGTCCCAGTGAAAGACCATGAGCGATTTGCCCTCACGGGCTGCCCGGTCGCGGAGCTGCTGAATCCGGCGGGCGAACTCGGCGGCGAGCTCGGCCTCGGCCGCGTCGTCGAGCGGATCGAACGAGACCACCGGCTCATAGCCGGCGGTGGTGTCGTCCTGGCCTTCGCGAATGCGCAGGCCCCACTGGTAAATCCGGCCCCGGTCATCCCACTCGATGTCGAAGTCGACCTCGATGTCGGCGGCAGGAACCGACGGCGCTCCGGGCTCGTGGGCCTCGAAATCAACACCGTCACAGGCCATTCGAGCTCGCCGTACGACCTTTGCCAAACGTTCGCCGGGACGGTTCTTGCCGACGGACTGGACTCGGAACGCCTCGAGGTGCGCCTCGGTGTCGACGGCCGCCAGCTGGGCGACGCTCAACCCGGCGCCGTCGCCGCAGTTTCGGTACAGATACTGCCATTCCCGCACCGTGAGGTGGCCGACCTCGATCGCGAACGATGCGTCGTGTTCGCCGGCCACCGCGGCGCAGTAGTCGAACCACGCGCATGTCGCGCAGTCCCGGATGCGATAGGGCCGCACCAGTTCCCGTCCGGCCGCGGCGGCCGTCGCGACATCGAGACGGAACGCGAACTCATGGTCGTAACGCTGCAGGGCCGAGCGGGCCTTGCGACGTGTCGGATCGCTCGACGAGTACGTCACGATGTTCTCGGCGTCCAGGTCATACCAGGTCACGCCCAGGCTCTCGCCCACCAGCGCGGTCAGATCCGAGCTGCCGACGATGCCGCCATGGTTGACCCCGGGGTGAAAACCCAAGTCCTGCAGCATCCGGGTGTAGTGCGCCAGCTGCATGACATCGTCGTGCCACCGTGCGCCGCGATGGCTGTGCCCCGGCACGGTCAGCCGGTGCTGCGGGTCGGACAGCGGCGAGACCTCGACGTGCGCACGTTTGCCGGCGATCACGGTGCGGTGGTTCTTGATGTCGACGGGCAGATAGCCGTTCTGGTGCCTGACCAGCATGTCGGGCAGGCCCCTGCGACCGCCGACGTCCGGCAGGCGCCCGCCGGCGATCACCTCGACACCGGCCTCCATCGCTGCCACGGTGCGCCGTTGACGTTCCTCGGCGCCGGTTTCGTCCTCGATGAGCAGCAGACGCCCGGTTTCGCCGAAGCGTGCCCGGAGTTCGTCGACCACGCGGCCCTCGAACGCGATTCCGGCCTCGCGCAGCGACTCCAGGTCAGGACGTGGCGGCGCCGGTTCCGGGACTCCCGGCGCGAATTCGTTGTGGGTGAGGCGGGCACACAGTTTTGCCGGGTAACCGCCCAGCGTGACCGGTGCCATGACGCCCGCCCTTACCTACGGCGCCTGCCGCCGGGCGCCCACCGCGAACTCACCGATCAGCGCTGCGACGACTCCGAACGCGAAGTACAACGGCACCAGCCATGGTGCCACCCCGAACAACTGGTCGGAGCCGGGGGCGTAACGGAACTGCCCCGCGGCAGCGATCCCGATCTCGACGAGCGGTCCGATGACGGCGACCAGCACACCGCAGGCGATCGCCGGCCGATCTCCGAGCGCGTAGAAGGTGATCGTGGCCAACGCACAGATCAACGTCGTCAGGGGCACCACCGGGGCGGAGTGCAGCATCGCGGTGACGACATAGCTGCCCAGAACGGCGGCCAGACCGGCCACCCCTTGGCGCAGCGTGACCGTACTGCGGGGCGCGGGCAGATGCAGCCGAAGCTCCGCAAGGAAGACGGTGGCCGATCCGACCAGGATCGGGAAGTAGAGCGGACTGCTCCAGATGAACGGGATGGCCTGCGAGGGGAGAAGGTACTCGGTGGTCCCGGTGATCACATGCGAGTGGTCACCGATCAGACCGGCTGCTGCGCCCAGGGCGAACAGCAACGCAGCGATCGAGGGGCGTAATTTCACCACCGCAGTATCGTCCATCGGATGAGCGCCGAGGATCGCGCCCGCTGGGACGCGACGTATGCCGGGCGCTCGGCTGCGGGCGCGATCGGTCCGGCGGAGCAGTTTGCGGCGTTCGCCGACGCATTTCCGGTGTCAGGTCGCGCGGTGGACATCGCCTGCGGTCAGGGCACCGCGGCGGTCTGGCTGGCCCTGCGGGGACTGTCGGTGACCGGGTTCGACATCTCCCCGGTTGCCGTTGCGCAGGCCCGTGACCTGGCCGAGCGGCACGGGGTCGGGAACCGGTGCCGGTTCGACGTCGTCGACCTCGACGACGGCCTGCCGGAGGGACCGCCTGCCGATGTCGTCTACTGCGCGCGGTTTCGCGACCGGCGGCTCGACACACCGATGGTGCGCCGCCTGGCCCCGGGGGGACTGCTGGCGGTCACCGCCTTGAGCCAGGTCGGCGGCACCGCCGGACGGTTCCGGGCGGCGCCCGGTGAGCTGCGCGCGGCGTTCCCCGGTGTCGAGGTGATCGCCGGTGGCGAAGCCGACGGCTTGGCGTGGTTGTTGGCGCGCCGGCCCGCGGCCGGGGCGCCGCAGGGCTAAGCCGGAGCCGGTGCCTGGAAGTCGCCGGGCTCCGGACCGGGCTCGGCCGGTACCTCGTCGAGCGGCAGGGCATCCATCGGCGGCGCCTCGCCGGCCGGGAACCCGAACGGCAACTCGACGGGCGGCGCGGGCGGCGCCTCCATCGCGGGCGGTGCCTCCAACGGCAGTGCCTCCAACGGCGGGGCGTCCAGCGGTGCCGCCATCAGCTCGATGCCCATGGGTTCGCCCATCGGCTCTGCCGGGGGCGGCGGGGCCGGCTCGTTCATGGGGGCGAACTCCATGAACGGCGCGTCCATCGGTGCGGGCGCCTCGGCCGGCGGCTCGACGTCCATCGGGAGATACATGTGGTGGGTGAACTGCGATTGGTAGGCGCCGCCGCCGCCGATGTTCACACCGCCGCGTTCGCCGCTGGCCACCGGTGTGCCGTCAGGCAGGGTCACCGCGGTGTGATGGCTGTTCCAGCCCACCACCAGGGCGCCCGGCGCGGTGCCGTACTTAAAGCCCCGGGCCAGCAGCGCTGACTCCTCGTTGGCGGTGTGGAACCGGCTGCCGAAGGCCGGCCGACCGGTGGCGATGTTGGACACCCACGAGGCCAAACCGGAGCAGTCCGTGCCGGCGGGGGAGTCGCCGCCGAGGATGTACGGGGTTCCGGAAACCTCCTGGATGAGCGCCATTATTGCTTCGAGACCAAACATGACCAGGCACAGTAACAACGCTTATCTTGGTCGCCAAAATCTGTGGCACGCCTCACGTTTAGCCTCGATGTTGTCAAACACGACGTGCGAATGAAAAACACCAGGTAGGGCTATGAAAATACCACGGCGGGCGTCAATATATTTGCGTTGGTGCTGGTAGAGGTCCGAAACACGTTTGCGGCGGGCGACTGTCGCAGGTCACAATTCGGTTTATCTACGCGAAATTGCCTGGTCAATGGGTGAATTGCAGACCCGATTTGCCACTGAAATCGCTGGATAATGCGCCGCCCATGGTACGTCATATTCCGCACCGAAAGTGATGCTGCTTACAGTGCACGCTTTGCGTTCTTGACCAGGTTCGAGCCGATGATCAGCCGCTGGATCTCACTGGTGCCCTCGTAGAGCCGCAGCAGACGGACGTCGCGGTAGATGCGCTCGACCGGCACGCCCCGGATGTAGCCGCTGCCGCCGTGAATCTGTACCGCCAGGTCCGCGACCTTGCCGGCCATCTCGGTGCAGAACACCTTGGCCACCGACGGCGCGATCCGCCGGTCCTCGTCGTTGACCCACTTGCGCGCGGCGTCACGGACCAGCGCCTGGCCTGCCATCACCCCGGTCTGCTGATCGGCGAGCATCGCCTGCACCAGCTGGAAGTCGCCGATGATGCGGCCGCCCTGCGTGGCGGTGGCGGCGTAGTTCACCGATTCGTCGAGGGCGCGCTGCGCGGCGCCCACCGCCAGCGCCGCGATGTGGATCCGGCCGCGGGCCAGCGACGTCATCGCGGCCCGGTAACCGATGTCCTCGCTGCCCCCGACCAGGGCGGCGTCGGTCAACCGCACGCCGGAGAAGGTGACATCGGCCGTGGCCGCGCCTTCCTGGCCCATCTTGGCGTCCTTGGCCCCCACCTGCACCCCGGCGGTATCGGCCGGCACCAGGAACACCGCGATCCCGGCGCCGCGCTCGTCAGCGGGCCGGGTGCGCGCGAACACCACGAACAGATCGGCCATCGGAGCGTTGGTGATGAACCGCTTCTGGCCGTCGAGCACCCACTCCTGCCCGTCGCGGACGGCCTTGGTCCGCAGGCCCGAGGGGTTGGACCCGGCGCCGGGTTCGGTGAGCGCGAACGAGGCGACGGCGCCGGAAGCGATGGGCTCCAGCCAGCGCTTCTTCTGCTCGTCGGTGCCGAACCCGACCAGCACCTGGCCGGCGATGCCGTTGTTGGTGCCGAACATCGAGCGCACCGACGGGCAGGTATAGCCCAGCTCCATCGCCAGCTCGACGTCCTGGGCCAGGTTCAGGCCCAACCCGCCCCATTCCTGGGGGATCGCGTAGCCGAACAGGCCCAGATCCTTGGCCGCCTGCCGCAGGTCGTCGGGGACCCGATCGGTGTCGAGGATCTCCTGCTCCCGCGGCAGCACGACCGTCCGGACGAATCGGCGGGTCTGGGACAGGATGTCGGCGAAGACGTCGTCGTCGACGGATGCGGGCGTCATGACGCGGCCCCTTTCGGCACTGGTCGGGAAATCATATATGAAATATGATGTGGCCCGACCGCGGGTGGGCACAACAGGCAGAGGACGGGAAACGTGGCATTACTCAACGGCCAGACGGCGGTGATCACCGGTGGAGCACAGGGGCTGGGCTTTGCGATCGCGCAACGCTTCGTCGCCGAAGGCGCCCGGGTGGTGCTGGGCGATCTGAATCTGGAGGCGACCGAGGCAGCGGCGGCCCGGCTCGGGCCGGACGCGGCGGTGGCGGTGCGCACCGACGTCACCGACTCCGCTGAGGTCGACGCCCTGGTGGCAACCGCCGTCGAGCGATTCGGCGGCCTGGACATCATGGTGAACAACGCCGGCATCACCCGCGACGCCACCATGCGCAAGATGACCGAAGGCGATTTCGACCAGGTGATCGCCGTCCACCTCAAGGGCACCTGGAACGGACTGCGTGCAGCCGCGGCGATCATGCGGGAACGCAAACGCGGCGCGATCGTGAACATGTCCTCTATATCGGGCAAGGTGGGCATGATCGGGCAGACCAACTATTCCGCCGCCAAGGCCGGCATCGTGGGCATGACCAAGGCCGCCAGCAAGGAGCTCGCCTACCTCGGGGTCCGGGTCAACGCGATCCAGCCGGGGCTGATCCGCTCGGCGATGACGGAGGCCATGCCGCAGCGGATCTGGGACTCCAAGGTCGCCGAGGTGCCGATGGGCCGGGCCGGCGAGCCCGACGAAGTGGCCGGTGTCGCGTTGTTCCTGGCCTCGGACCTGTCCTCTTATATGACGGGCACTGTGCTCGAGGTGACCGGCGGGCGGCACCTATGACCCTGCGCGAGGTGGTGATCTGCGAACCCGTTCGCACTCCGATCGGCCGCTACGGCGGGATGTTCAAGGCGCTGACGGCTGTCGACCTCGGCGTCGCCGCGCTGACCGGGTTGCTGGAACGTACCGGCCTGCCCGCCGATGCCGTCGACGACGTGGTGCTGGGGCACTGCTACCCCAACAGCGAGGCGCCGGCGATCGGCCGGGTGGTCGCTTTGGATGCCGGGCTGCCGGTGACCGTGCCGGGCATGCAGGTCGACCGGCGATGCGGATCGGGCCTGCAAGCGGTGATCCAAGCCGGCCTGCAGGTCGGCAGCGGGGTCCATGAGGTGGTGATCGCCGGCGGCGCGGAGAGCATGAGCAATGTGGCGTTCTACTCCACCGACATGCGCTGGGGCGGCGCCCGCCACGGCGTCGCGGTGCACGACGGCCTGGCCCGGGGCCGGACCACCGCCGGCGGACGGCACCATCCGGTACCCGGCGGGATGCTGGAGACCGCGGAGAACCTGCGCCGGCAGTATCAGATATCGCGAGCCGAGCAGGACGAACTCGCGGTCACCTCGCACCAGCGCGCGGTGGCGGCACAGCGCAGTGGGGTGCTCGCCGAGGAGATCATTGCCGTGACGGTGCCCTCCCGCAACGGCGACGAACGCATCGACACCGATGAGCACCCCCGGGCCGACACCTCGATGGAGACGCTGGCGAAGCTGAAACCCGTTCTGGCCAAAAGCGATCCCGAAGCCACCGTCACGGCCGGCAACTCCAGCGGCCAGAACGACGCCGCCGCGATGTGTGTGGTGACCACCCGGGACAGGGCCGCGCAGCTGGGACTGACCCCGCTGGTGCGACTGGTCTCCTGGGGGCTCGCCGGGGTCAAGCCCGACGTCATGGGAATCGGACCGGTACCCGCCACCGACGTGGCACTGGCCAAGGCCGGTCTCACCCTGGCCGATATCGACCTGATCGAGCTGAACGAGGCGTTCGCCGCCCAGGCGCTGGCCGTCATGGCGGAGTGGAAGTTCGGCGACGCGGACCGGGAGCGGACCAACGTGCACGGTTCCGGGATCTCGCTGGGCCATCCGGTGAGTGCGACCGGCGGGCGGATGCTAGCGACGCTGGCGCGCGAACTGCACCGTCGTCAGGCACGTTACGGTCTGGAGACCATGTGCATCGGGGGCGGCCAGGGACTGGCCGCGGTGTTCGAGAGGATCGATGCATGAGCAGAATCTGCCAAACGCTGGGCCTGACCGAGAGTCAGACCGAGATCGTCGCTGCGGTACGGGCATTCGTCGACAAAGAGGTCATACCGCACGCGGCCGAACTCGAACGCGCCGACGCCTACCCGCAACAGATCGTCGACGGGATGCGGAACCTGGGCCTGTTCGGCCTGATGATCCCCGAAGCCTACGGCGGTTTGGGCGAGTCGCTGCTGACCTATGCGCTGTGCGTCGAGGAGCTCGCGCGCGGCTGGATGAGCGTCTCCGGGGTGATCAACACCCACTTCATCGTCGCCTACATGCTGCGCCAGCACGGCACCGAGGAGCAGAAGCAGCGCTATCTGCCGGCGATGGCGACCGGCGACGTGCGCGGAGCGTTCTCGATGTCCGAGCCCGAATTGGGATCCGACGTGGCCGCCATCCGCACCCGCGCGACCCGCACCCCCGAGGGCGACTACCTCATCAACGGCCAGAAGATGTGGCTGACCAACGGAGCAACGTCGAGCCTGGTCGCCGTGCTGGTGCACACCGACGAGGGCGCCGACACCCCACACCGCAACATGACGGCGTTCCTGGTCGAAAAGCCCACCGGGTTCGGCGAAGTCGTACCGGGGCTGACCATCCCCGGCAAGCTCGACAAGCTCGGATACAAGGGCATCGACACCACCGAGATGATCTTCGACGACTACCGCGCCAGTGCCGCCGACATCCTGGGCGGCACGACCGGCCGCGGCTTCTACCAGATGATGGACGGCATTGAAGTCGGCCGGGTCAACGTGGCGGCCCGCGCCTGCGGGGTCGGGATTCGCGCCTTCGAGCTCGCCGCCCGGTACGCCCAGCAGCGCAGCACGTTCGGCAAGCCGATCGCCGAACACCAGGCGGTTGCGTTCGGGCTCGCCGAAATGGCCACCAAGGTGGAGGCCGCACACCTGATGGTCGTCAACGCCGCCCGGCTGAAGGACTCCGGCGAGCGCAACGACGTTGCCGCGGGCATGGCGAAGTACCTGGCCAGCGAGTACTGCAACGAGGTGACTCAGCAGAGCTTCCGGATCCACGGCGGCTACGGCTACTCGAAGGAATACGAGATCGAGCGCCTGATGCGCGACGCGCCGTTTTTGCTGATCGGCGAGGGGACCAGCGAAATCCAGAAGCAGATCATCAGTAAACGGCTGCTCGCCGACTACCGCATCTAAGACATGTCCGCGCCCGACTTCAGCACTCGGCCGCAGCTGTCGGAGGCCGTCGCACGGCTGGTGCGGCAGCGCATCTTCGACGGCGCCTATGCCGCGGGGGCCTACGTCCGGCTGGACCAGCTGGCAACGGAATTGGGCATCAGCGTCACTCCGGTGCGCGAGGCGCTGTTCGAACTGCGCGCCGAAGGCCTGCTCGACCAGCAGCCCCACCGCGGGTTCGTGGTGTTGCCGGTGACCAGGCGAGACCTGGCCGACGTCGCTGATGTCCAGGCGTTCGTGGGCGGCGAGCTGGCGGCGCGGGCTGCGGCCGGTGTCACCGAGGAGCAGCTGCGCGAGCTCAACGAGATCCAGGACCGGCTGGAGCAGGCCTATGCCGGCGACGACGAAGAGCGGATCGTGCGGCTCAACCACGATTTCCACCGGGCGATCAACGTGGCGGCCGACTCGCCCAAGCTGGCCCAGATCATGTCGCAGGTCACCCGGTACGCCCCGGAGGCGGTCTTTCCGGGCATCGCCGGATGGCCGGAGCGCTCCATGCAGGACCACCGCAAGGTGCTCGCCGCCCTGGCGGCGCGCGACCAGACGCTGGCCCGCTCGGCGATGGCCGAGCACCTGGCAGCGGGCGTGATGCCGCTGATCGAGCACCTGGCCGGCCGCGGCGTGGTGGAGTGCCGAGACGGCGACGCGCACCCCGATCAACTCCCGCCGGCGCCGGGGACGTGAGACCGTATCAACACTATGCAGAACCACAATTTCGTGACCTACGAAGAGTTCGGCCGGAAGTTCTTCGAGGTCGCGGTCAGTGAAGAACGAGTGGCAGCTGCGTTCGCCGACATCGCCGGCGACGAGTTTGCCATGCCGTCGATGCGGCAGGGACCGGGCGGCATCGCCAAGGTCAGCGCGACGGTGCGGGTCCAGCAGCCGCGGGTGACACGAACCCTGGGCGAGTTACTCACCTTCGCGATCCACATTCCGCTGGAGATCGACCTGCTCATCGACCTGCGTCTGGACAAGCAACGCTTCACCGTGTCCGGCGACATCGCGTTGCGCGCCACCGCGCGCGCCGCCGAGCCGCTGCTGCTGATCATCGACGTGCCCAAACCGCGGCCCTCCGACATCACCGTCGAGGTGTCCTCGACGTCGATCCGCGGCGAGCTGCTGCGGATCTTCGCCGGCGTCGACGGCGAGATCCGGCGTTTCATCGCCAGCTATGTGGCAGCTGAGATCGACAGCCCCCAGTCTCAGCGAGCGCAGATCATCGACGTGGCCGAACAGCTCGACACCGCCTGGACCGGCATCTGAGTCCTCCGCGCTGCGGTAGCTGCGGGTGGGGCCGCACCGGGTGGCGCCGGGCGCGCCGGATCAGTGCGCCCCGGGCCGGCCAGGAGCCGCAGATGCGGTACGCCCTGGCCGCCGCTGCCTGGCAGCCTGCGAGCTCAGATCGTCTGGTGACGGCCGAAGAACTTGTGGTCTTCGCTGTAGCCGCCGTGGCCGCTGCCGATCTCTTTGTAGCTCGCCACGAACTCGATGCCCTTGATCCACTTGACCAACTTGTAGCCGTGCTGCAGCTCATTGCGCAGCCGCAGCGGCCGGCCATGCATGTAGGGCAGCGGCTGGTCGTTCATGTTGTAGGCCAGCATCGACATGTGGTGCCACATCTGGTCGACCGGGTGAGCGTTGTAGAAGATCCCGCCGGTGGCGCCCAGACCCATCGAGTAGAAGATCGCCCACTTGGCCTCGGGCAGCGGTTTGACGATGTTCATGATCGTCGCCATCTGCACGCCACCCCACTTGGCCACGCCCGACCAGGCCTGCACGCACATGTGCTGGGTGATCTGGTCGTGGTAGGGCAGGGCCTTGAGGTCTTCGAGCGAGAACTCCATCGGGTTCTCGACCAGGCCGTAGACCTTCAGGCGCCAATCCCGGAAGTCTCCGGCCTCCAACTCCTTGTACTCGACGGTGTCGGGTAACCGGCCGTTGCGCCAGTGGAACGGCGAGATGTCCGCCTCGGTGAAGGTGCCGGGCTTGGGGTCGAGCCGCTCCAGCGCCCGCTGGAACGGCCCGATCAGGGCATAGCCGATCTTCTGCACAACCCGCGGGTAGCGCAGGGTGAGCGGGGTGGCCGCGATCCAGGCGATGGCGCAGACCACGAACGCCGCTGCGAAGACGCCGAAGCCGACCCAGCTGTGGTCGTCGCGGGCGGCGAACATGTGGTTGAGGTTCACCAGGGCTTCGGTGGCGAACACCATCGTGACGTGCACGAGGATGAACACCAAGAAGTAGACCAGCACCACGAAGTGCAACGAACGCGCGATCTGCAGGTTCAGGTGCATCCGCTTGCTGACCAGCCCCAACCGCTGAGACAACGCGGGGGACATGCCCAGTGCGGTGATCAGCGCCGCCGGAGCGGCGATGAACACCGTGACGAAATAGGACAGCATCTGCAGCGAGTTGTAGTTCGACCAGGTGTGGTCGGTGGGCCAGTCCAGCGAGGCGTATTGGATCGCGACCGAGGCGGCGTTCGGCACCACGTCGAAGCTGGTGGGAACGATGCGGTGCCACTGGCCGGTGGTGAACAGCAGGACGTAGAAGACCGCCCCGTTGAGCAGCCACAATGTGCCGACGCCCAGGTGCCACCAGCGGGCCAGTCCGATCGAGTGCCGGAAGCCCGGCAGGCCGAACTGGGCGGGCAGTGCGACGGTGTCGGCGTTGGCCGTCCAGTACGGATCGTCGGGGACCGGTGGCCCGACCCGCAGCCATTCGTCTTTGCCGGGGGGGGAGTTGCGGCTGAAGTAGAGCCGGGGATGGTCGCAGAGAATCTGGATGCCGGCGCGGATGATGAAGATCATCATGAACAGGTTGAAAAAGTGCGTCCAGCCCGCCCAGGCCGGGATTCCGCCGGGGAATTCCGACGAGGCGGCGCTGCCCGGGTAGCGTGTGATGAATTCCTCAACGGCAGGGATGTTGCGAATACCTTTGCCGATCGCGATGGTTGCCACCAGCCCGGCGAATCCGATCGGAATCAGCCAGAGCAGGTTGAACCAGCGGTCCCGGCCGAGACGCAGATGCGGGGCGACCGCACGCCGGCTGAGGTCGAAGCCGCCACCGTAAGTCTCGACGTCGACGGTCTCGCTGTGGTTCTGGTGTATCTCGGCCCGGTAGCCCTGGTCGGCCTGCGGTCCGGCGTCGCCGGGGCGGCCGTCTGTCGTAGTCACCCTGCCGACGGTAGCGCGAAAACCATCGTGTCACGATACTTTGACACGAGATCCGCAGCGGTCTGGCAGGAAATCCCGATACCGCAGGTGCGGATTTTTCACCCACCGCCACACGTGCGCGCTTCCCGGCTGCGGCCGGTGCGCGCCGCCGGCGCCCGGGGTGAACGCGGGCCGGAATTCACGTGCCGGCACCATCGCTTTCCGCCGCGTAAACACGCCGATCAACTCATGCCAATCTCGCGCTTAACAGATCGTTCATCTAGCGCAGTCATAATTGCGCCAAGAACGGGCGGACCGAGTTTCGCCGTCGCCGTCAGATTGCAATCTGCACGGCGGGCAGTCGTAGCGTGACACAGCTAGCATGCGCAGTGTAGATACTTGTGACCAGGCAGGGGTACATGACGACAAACAGGGGACCGGCGGTGCGCCGTTATCCGTCAGCGCGGCAGGTGTGGATGGGGGCCCACCGTGACTGACGAAGAGCGGGGCTCCGGCTACGGCCTGGGGTTGTCGACGCGTACCCAGATGACCGGGTACCAATTCCTGGCGCGGCGCACCGCGATGGCGCTGACGCGCTGGCAGGTCCGGATGGAAGTCGAGCCGGGCCGGCGGCAGTCGCTGGCGGTGGTGGCCTCGGTCTCGGCGGCCGCGGTGGTCTGCCTGGGCGCGCTGCTGTGGTCGTTCCTGAGCCCCTCGGGCCAGATGAACGAATCGCCTATCATCGCCGACCGCGATTCCGGCGCCTTGTACGTGCGAGTGGGCGGCACCATATATCCGGCATTGAATTTGGCCTCGGCCCGCCTGATCGCCGGGCGGCCGGACAACCCGCACAAGGTGCGATCGAGTCAGATCGCCGAGCAGCCGCACGGTCCGCTGGTCGGAATTCCGGGTGCGCCGTCGGACATCCGGCCGACCTCGCCCCTGACGTCGTCCTGGTTGATCTGCGACACCGTGGCCAACGTCCAAGGCGTCGGCGCCCCGTCGCCGGTGACGGTGACCGTGATCGACGGCGCCCCCGAACTCAACTCGCGCCGCCGGGTGCTCGACGGTCCGGACGCGGTGGTGCTGCGCTACGGCAACGAGTCCTGGGTGGTTCGCCAGGGCCGCCGCTCGCTGATCGACGCCGCCGACCGGGCGGTGCTGCTGCCCCTGGGCCTGACGCCCGAGCAGGTGGACCACGCCCGCCCCATGAGCCAGGCGCTGTTCGACGCACTGCCGGTGGGCCCGGAACTGGCCGTGCCGTTCGTGCCCGATGCCGGCAAGCCGCCGGCTTTCCCGGATGCCCCCGGCCCCGTGGGCACCGTCTTCACCACCCCGCAGCTGGCTGGGCCGCAACAGTATTCGGTCGTGCTCATGAACGGCATCCAGACCGTGTCGCCGGTGGTGGCCCGCATTCTGCAGAACGCCGGCGCCACCGGGGGCGGTGCGCCGGCGGTGGTGACACCGCAGGACCTGGCCAAGATGCCGGTGGTCACCGGTTTGGACCTCTCGGCCTACCCCGAAGGACCGCTTCAGGTGGTCGACATCAAGGAGAACCCCTCCACCTGCTGGTGGTGGGAGCGGTCCACCGGAGACAGCCGGGCCCGCGTGCAGGTGGTGTCGGGACCGACGATTCCCGTGCCCCAGAAGGAGATGGGCCGGGTGGTCTCCCTGGTGAAGACCAATGACCCCGCCCTGCCGGAGGCCGACCGCGTCTACTTCGGCCCGGGCTACGGCAACTTCGTCGCGGTGACCGGCAACGACCCGGACGCCTCCACGCGGGAATCGTTGTGGTGGCTGTCGGCGTCCGGCGTGCGCTTCGGGATTCCCGGTGACGACGAGCGCAAGGCGCTGGGGCTGGTCGGCGAACCGGCACCGGCCCCGTCGGTGGCGTTGCGCCTGCTGGCGCACGGCCCGACCCTGTCCCGGCAGGATGCGCTGGTGCGTCACGACACCCTGCCAACCGATATGAGCCCAGCAGAATTGGCGGTGCCCAGATGAAACGTGGATACGCCCGGCCGACGCCGGAACGCGCGCCGGTGGTCAAGCCGGAGAACATCGTATTGCCGACGCCGCTGAGCGTCCCGCCGCCCGAGGGCAAGCCGTGGTGGCTGGTGGTGGTCGGGGTGCTCGTGGTCGGCCTGCTGGTGGGCATGGTGGCCATGACCGTGGCCAGCGGCTCCCGGATGTTCCTGGGCGCCGGCTCGATCTTCCCGATCTTCATGATCGGCGGCGTCGCGATGATGATGTTCGGCGGCCGTTTCGGCGGCGGCGCCCAGCAACTGAGCCGGCCGAAGCTGGACGCGATGCGCGCCCAGTTCATGCTGATGCTGGACCGCCTGCGGGAGTCGGCTTCGGATTCCGCGGACAGCATGGACGCCAACTACCGCTGGTACCACCCGGCACCGGCCACGCTGACCGCCTCGGTGGGGTCGTCGCGCATGTGGGAGCGGCAGCCCAACGGCAAGGACCTCAACTTCGGGTTGGCCCGGGTCGGGGTCGGCATGACGCGGCCCGAGGTCACCTGGGGTGAGCCCCAGAACATGCCGACCGACATCGAACTCGAACCGGTGACCGGTAAGGCGCTGCAGGAGTTCGGGCGCTACCAGAGCGTCGTCTACAACCTGCCGAAGATGATCTCGCTGCTGGTCGAACCGTGGTACTCCCTGGTCGGCGACCGGGAAAAGGTGCTCGGGCTGATGCGGGCGATCATCTGCCAGCTGGCCTTCTCGCACGGCCCCGACCACCTGCGCATGATCGTCGTCACTTCCGATGTGCCGCAGTGGGACTGGGTGAAGTGGATGCCGCACTTCGGCGACCCGCGCCGCCAGGACGCCGCCGGCAACGCCCGCATGGTCTACGGCTCGGTGCAGGACTTCGCCACCGAACACGCCGAATTGTTCTCCGGACGTGGATCTTTCATGCCGCGCCACGCCAGTTCGTCGGCCGAGACGCCGACTCCGCACCACCTGATCATCGTCGACGGCCTGGACCCGCAGTGGGAGTACGTCAACACCACCGAGGGCATAGACGGGGTGACGTTCTTCGATCTGACCGGGGAACCGGAATGGCGGGGTGTCTCGCAGCGGGTGCTGCGCATCGACGACAAGGGCATCATCAACGCCCTGCCCCGTGACCGCGACACCTGGATGGTGATCGACGACAACGAGTGGTTCTTCGCCCTGGCCGACCAGGTCAGCGCGACTGACGCCGAACTGTTCTCCCAGCGCATGTCGCACTGGCGGCTCGCGGCGGCCTACGAGGAGATCGGCCAGAAGGTGACGCACCACATCGGTGCGCGCGACATCTTGTCCTACTACGGGATCGAAGACGCCGGGCGTATCGACTTCGCCGAGCTGTGGGCGAGCCGGCGCGCCGGGGGGGCCCGGGGCCGGCTGCGGATTCCGTTCGGCAACCGCTCCGACAACGGCGAACTGCTGTTCCTGGACATGAAGTCGCTCGACGAGGGCGGCGACGGCCCGCACGGCGTCATGTCCGGCACCACCGGTTCCGGTAAGTCGACCCTGGTGCGCACGGTGATCGAGTCGCTGCTGCTGGCCCACTCGCCCGAAGACCTGCAGTTCGTGCTGGCCGACCTCAAGGGTGGCTCGGCCGTCAAGCCGTTCGCCGGGGTGCCGCACGTATCGCGGATCATCACCGACCTGGAAGACGACCAGGCCCTCATGGAGCGGTTCCTGGAGGCCATGTGGGGTGAGATCGCCCGGCGCAAGTCCATGTGCGACAACGCCGGTGTCGACGGCGCCAAGGAATACAACGAGATCCGGTCTCGGATGCGCGCGCGGGGGGACGACAGCCTGCCGCCGCTGCCGATGCTGGTGGTCGTTATCGACGAGTTCTACGAGTGGTTCCGCATCATGCCCACCGCGGTCGAGGTGCTGGACTCGATCGGCCGGCAGGGCCGCGCCTACTGGGTGCACCTGATGATGGCTTCGCAGACCATCGAGAGCCGCGCCGAAAAGCTGATGGAGAACATGGGCTACCGGCTGGTGCTCAAGGCGCAGACCGCCGGCGCCGCACAGGCGGCCGGCGTGCCCAACGCGGTCAACCTGCCGGCCAAGGCGGGCCTGGGCTACTTCCGTAAGAGCGGGGAAGAGGTCATCCGGTTCCAGGCCGAGTTCCTGTGGCGCGACTACCACCGGGGCGGGCTGCTCGACGACGAGCAGATGCCGTTGACGCACGCGGTCGACTACATCCGGCCGCAGCTGTTCACCACCGAGTTCACTCCGCTCGAGGTGAGCGTCAGCACCCCCGAGATCGAGGCGGCCGACGAGCTCGCCGCGATCGACTCCAAGCCCGCGGCGGTCTCCGGTGAACCCGCCGAGGAGGAGGACTTCATCCGGACCCCCAAGGTGGGCACGGTCATCATCGACCAGTTGCGCCAGATCGACTTCGAGCCCTACCGGCTGTGGCAGCCACCGCTGGACGTCCCGGTGTCCATCGAGGAGCTGGTGAATCGCTACCTGGGCCACCCGTGGCAGCAGGACTACGGCACCCGCCGCGACCTGGTGTTCCCGATCGGTGTGATCGACCGGCCCTTCAAGCACGACCAGCCACCGCTGACCGTGGACACCGCCGGTCCCGGGGCCAACGTGCTGATCCTGGGCGCCGGTGGTTCGGGTAAGACGACGGCCCTGCAGACACTGATCTGCTCGGCGGCCCTGACCCACACGCCCGAACAGGTCCAGTTCTACTGCCTGGCCTACAGCGGTACCTCGCTGACCACGGTCGCGGGCCTGCCGCACGTGGGCAGCGTCTGCGGGCCGACCGACCCGGACGGCGTGCGCCGCACCGTGGCCGAACTGCTCGCCCTGGTGCGGACCCGCAAGCGCAGCTTCCTGGAATGCGACGTCGCGTCGATGGACGTTTTCCGGCGGCGGAAGTTCGAGGGCGCCCCGGGCCGGGTGCCCAACGACGGTTTCGGCGACGTCTACCTGGTGCTCGACAACTACCGGGCGCTCTCGGAAGACAACGAGGTGCTCGTCGAGCAGGTCAACCAGATCATCAACCAGGGGCCCTCGTTCGGTGTGCACGTCATCGTGACCGCCGACCGCGAATCGGAACTGCGGCCGCCGGTGCGCAGTGGCTTCGGCTCCCGGGTGGAGCTGCGTCTGGCCGCGGTCGAGGACGCCAAGCTGGTTCGCTCGCGGTTCGCCAAGGACGTCCCGGTCAAACCGGGACGGGGCATGGTCGCGGTCAACTACGTGCGCCTCGACAGCGATCCCCAGTCCGGTCTGCACACCCTGATCGCGCGGCCCGCGATGGCCGACACCGACGCCCGGGTGTTCGAGTCCGACAGCGTCGCCGCGGCCGTCAGCCAGGTGGCGGTGGGCCGGGTGCGTCCGGTGCGGCGCCTGCCGGCCCGGTTCGGGCTGGAGGAGGTGCGCGCGGTGGCGGCCAACGACCGCCGCGAAGGCGTGGGTGCCGGCGGTATCGCCTGGGCGATCTCCGAGCTGGACCTGCAACCGGTCTACCTCAACTTCGCCGAGAACGGCCACCTGATGGTGACCGGGCGCCGCGAATGTGGGCGTACCACCACCCTGGCCACCATCATGAGCGAGATCGAACGGCTCTATGCGCCGGGCGCCAGCAGCGCCCCGGAACCCAGCCCGGACGGCCGGCCGTCGGCGCAGGTGTGGCTGGTCGACCCGCGCCGGCAGTTGCTGACCACGCTCGGTCCGGACTACGTGGAGAAGTTCGCCTACAACCTGGACGGCACCATCGAGCTGGTCAACGAACTGGCCGCCACCTTGGCCCGGCGCGAACCTCCGCCGGGGCTGTCGGCCGAGGAGCTGCTGTCGCGGACGTGGTGGAGCGGTCCGGAGATCTTCTTGATCATCGACGACATCCAGCAGTTCCCGCCGGGCTTCGACTCGCCGTTCCAAAAGGCGGCCCCCTGGGTCACGCGATCGGCGGACGTGGGCCTGCATGTGATCGCCACCCGGACGTTCGGGGGTTGGTCGTCGGCGGGAGCCGATCCGCTGCTGCGGGCCCTGCACCAGGCCAATGCGCCGCTGCTGGTGATGGACGCCGACCCCGACGAGGGCTTCATCCGCGGCAAGATGAAGGGCGGCCCGCTGCCCCGCGGCCGGGGTCTGTTGATGGCCGAGGACACCGGGGTGTTCGTCCAGGTCGCAGCCACCGAGCTGCGCCGGGCGCCGGCGCAGGAGCGGGCAACCACTCCGACTGGTTAGGTGTTCGAGCAGCAACCACTGTGACGCCGGTAACAGCGTCGCAGTGGTTGCTGGCGTCTTCACAGCAAAGTGCTGAGCGGCAATTCGCCGCGGCATGATTTAAACCGGGGCGAAGGGGCCGCATATGTCGGTGTCGTTAACCCGCGGGTGCCCGCCCGAAAATCTCAGCAGTGTGTTTCTCCTGCCTGAAGCCCATTTCCGGAGCAACAGCACGGCTTAATCGTGACTGCATTGTTACCCCAGGTGAACACTTGTTATCTGCAGATGAACACTCGGCGTCACGGGTTCTCCGGGGCCGTTGCAGGCCTTACGATCGACACCAGAGAGATTGCTGAGGGCAATCCGGAGGAGGTACCTGCCAATGTCGTTTGTGAATGCGCAGCCCGAAGCGCTGTCAGCTGCAGCAGCCAACCTGAGCGGACTGGGTGCGGCGCTCAACGCGCAGAACGCCGCTGCCGCGGCCCCCACCACCGGCGTTGTCCCAGCGGCCGCCGACGAGGTGTCCGCGCTGACCGCGGCGCAGTTCGCGGCCCACGCGACGATGTACCAGCAGGTCAGCGCGCAGGCCGCGGCGATTCACGACATGTTCGTCGCCACTCTCAACAGCAGTGCAACCTCCTACGCCGCCACCGAGGCAGCCAATGCGGCTGCGGCGGGGTAAATCGAACTACCCGCATTCCCCGGCTACCGACGTCGCCTAGCCGGGTGCAATAACCCGTCAACCAACGAAGAACGACAAGCTTCAGAAAAGGAGAAAACAGTGGCTACACGTTTTATGACCGACCCGGACGCGATGCGTGCGATGGCCGGCCGGTTCGATGTGCACGCGCAGACCGTTGAGGACGAGGCTCGCCG
>NZ_JRMK01000026.1:0-42191 GCF_000972925.1 Mycobacterium sp. UM_Kg1
CCCGGGATCGGTCCCGCCGGCGCTGGGACAGACTTGCCCGGGCCATCATGTCCAGACCAATTGCCGCCCTGGTGGCCACGTCTGCTGCTCTGCTCGTCGTCGCGGTGCCGACGCTCGGGATGCGGACAGACAGCGGCGACGCTTCGGTACTGCCGAAGAGTTCGTCGGTTCGTCAGGGCTACGATCTGATCGAGCAGCAGTACGGGCAGGGAGCCATCGAACCGATATTGGTCACGCTCGAAGCGGATCATCCGTTCTCTGGCCGGGGCGACTTCTCGCGCCTGGCGGCAATGACGAACGGGTTCAGTCGACTCGATCATGTGGTGCGGGTCGCCTCCCCGATACCGGCCCTGCAGGCCGTGATGCCTGCCGATCCGTTGGCGGCGATCGAACCGATGAATTTCCGTCGCCTCACGGGAGATTCCCAGATGTTCATCAACCGGTTCGTGTCCGGTGATCGCACTACCATTGCCATCGACGTCTTTGCGAACGGGCGTGCCGGCGACTCCGACATCAAGACACTCCTTGGCCAAATCCGAGCCGTCGCGGCCAGTGACAGCGCACCGGATTGGCGGGTATCGGTGGGTGGCTTGGCCGCCGTGCTATCGGCTGCCACCCAACAGCTGTCGGCCGCCAGTCCTCACGTCATCGCGGTGATGCTTGCTGTTATCTACCTGCTGCTGGTCGTGACCTTTCGCTCACTGTTGTTGCCGTGCAAAGCGATCCTCCTGAATCTGCTCTCGGTGGGCGCGGCGCTGGGCGCGGTCGTCGTCGTCTTCCAACGGGGCTTTCTCGCGGACGTGCTGGGGATTGCGTCGGTTGGTCCGATACAGAACTTCGTCCCCATCTTGCTCATTGCTGTGCTGTTCAGCCTCAGCACCGACTACGAGGTGTTCCTGCTGAGCCGGGTTCGCGAACGCTACGAGCAGACCGGCGACAATTCCGAGAGCGTCGTCTACGGACTTGTGGAGACGGCGCCGCTGATCTCGGGCGCTGCCTTGCTGATGGCCACCATCATGGCGGCGTTCCTGATCGCACCGCTGGTGACGGTCCAGCAGTTGGGGTTCTCGACCGCCGTCGCCATTGCAATCGACGCGACGATCGTCAGGCTCGTCATGGTGCCGGCCGCCATGCATCTGATGGGCCGTTGGAACTGGTGGCTGCCCCGCAGCATGACTCCCTACCGCGGCAGGCACCGGCGCGGCCGCGGTCGTGTGGCGATCCCGGCCGATGACGAAGGTGCGCAATGGGTCCCCGCATCGTGACACCGGCGCGGTCGAGGTCCGTGGTTGTCACGGGGGCGTCGAGCGGGCTGGGCAAAGCCGCTGCCATCCGCCTGAGCGGACTCGGCTACCGGGTGTTCGCGGGTGTGCGTACAGCCTCGAGCGCCGCGGAACTCGCCGGGTTGCCCGTCGTGAGAGGCGAGCTCATCCCGGTACTGCTCGATGTCACCGACGCGGGGTCGATCGCGCAAGTCGGTGAGCTCGTCGAGCACGGATGCAGCGATACCGGACTGTGGGCCGTCGTGAACAACGCGGGCATCTCCGTCAGCGCCCCGCTGGAATGCGTTCAACCGGACGTGCTGCGAACGCAACTGGAGACGAATGTCGTCGGCGCAGTTGCAGTAACGCAGCGCCTACTGCCGTTACTGCGCGTGTCGCGGGGGAGGGTCGTCAACGTCAGTTCCGGTATCACCAACGTCGTGCCGCCGTACCTGGGAGCGTATGCGGCAGCCCAGTACGCCAGGGAGGGGCTGAGCGATGCGCTACGACGCGAACTGCGCCCGCTGGGGGTGAGCGTCTCGGTCATCCAGCCCGGTGCGGTTTTCACCCCGATTTGGGGAAAGATGCGCAGGTCGGCTGACGAGATTCTTGCTGCGGCGCCTGCAGAGGTCGTTGATGCGTACCACGAGAGGTTCATCGCGGCTCTGAACACGACCGAGGGTTTGGCGCGGGCGAGCAGAACTACGCCTGCGGACTACGCCGATGCCGTCGCCGCGGCGTTGGCGGCCAGGCACCCGAGGATTCGATATCGGGTCGGTGTCGATGCGTGGGGCAGCGCTGTTGCCCGCTTTATGGTTCCGGGTCGGATGATGGATGCCTTGATCGACGTCTCGCTGAAGGTGTGTGCAAGGGCCGTCAGGTCTCCCGGATATGACGCCCTCGTGAAATCAGGTCAGCGATGATTGGGATGGCGACCGCCAGGCGGTATACCGAAGCTGTCCGGCGGTGGGTAAAACGGCGTGGCCTCAGGGGTGGAGCGACGGTCGCACGCATCCTGTTGAACCGAAAGCCTATCCGGTGTGATCTTGCCCCAGCTCCGGAAGGGAGTGGGCTTCGACCGATTCCAGGAGACAAGGGTCTGCCGGTTCTTGGTCATGTCGTCGAAGCGGCGACACTGCCCATCGCGTTTTTGGAAAGTCGGCTGCAAACTTATGGTGCGGTCTCGTGGATGCGCGGCTTCACGATGCCGTTCGTGCTCGCGCTCGGGCCCGAAGTCACTCAGGAAGTGTTTGCCAACAAGGACCACGCCTTCTCTCAGCAGGGGCAGGAGCGCTACTCCGGCCGCTTCTTCCCCCGGGGACTGAATCTGCTGGATTTCGAGGAGCATCGCGTCCACCGTCGGATCATGCAAGAGGCCTTCACCCGAGAACGTCTGAGTGGCTATGTCAGTTCGATGGATACGGTCTGTCGTGCCGCAGCGGCCACGGTGCCCGAGGATGAATTGTTGGTTTACCCGTACCTCACACGCACCCTTTTCGATGTCGAAACCAAGGTGTTCCTAGGTGAGGACCCCGGGCCGCAGAGCGACCTGATGGCCAAGGCCATCACTGACTGTCTGCATGCCGTTATGGCTGTGGTCCGGTTTCCAGTTCCAGGTCTGCGCTGGTACACCGGTGTGCGTAGTCGACGTGCACTCGAGCGCTATTTCTATGCCAAGATCGACGCACGGCGAACCTCTGGAGGCGATGACCTCTTCTCGATGCTTTGCCGAGCTCGCGACGAGGACGGCAACCAACTCGGCGACGACGATGTCGTCAACCACATCATCTATTTGATGTCGGCTGCATCCCATACCAGCGCGGCCGCCGCAACGATGGTGGTGTATCAGTTGGCGCTCCACCCCGAGTGGCAGGACCGAATCCGCGCGGAGATGCCGGCTCAGACGGGCGATGGGTCACTTGACCTGGACGCACTGGATCAAATGCGGTCCCTGGGGATGGTGATAAGCGAATCGATACGCTTGCTGTCCCCGGTGCCTGTGGTGTTCCGAAAAACTCTGGTGGACAGTGATATCCAGGGATTCTTCGTGCCAGCAGACAGGATGGTCGTGGTCGCTCCATTGCTCAACCATTACTACCCGAACCTCTGGAGCAATCCGCACGCATTCGATCCCGAGCGGTTCAGCGGCGCTGGTCGCGACGACGGATCGCACCGTCTTGCGTTCGTGCCGTTCGGCTCAGGTGTGCACAAGTGCATCGGCATGCATTTCGCCACAATGGTTATCAAGGTGTTGATCTACCACTTGCTCAGTGGCCGGCGGTTGGTGGTGCGCTCCGGTTACACCCTGGAATGGGATACGACGGCATTGCCCACTCCGATCGACGACTTTCCGGTGCTCATCCGCGGGGTCAACCCGTATGTGAACGTGACTGCGGCTACGTGAATTGGGGCTCTTCCATGGAAATCACCTACTTCTTGGCATTCAACCGTTTGGTGTCAAAGTACTTCTACCGCATACAAACCCGCTTGTTCGCAACCGATGACGTGGTGTTCCTCAACATCGGTTACGAGGAAGATCCGCCGATGGCGCTGCGTCTCGCGGCATGTGACGAGGCCGACCGGTTCTACATTCAGCTCTATCACCGCCTGGCGACCCAGGCCGACCTGAGCGGCAAACGGGTGCTGGAGGTCGGTTGTGGTCACGGTGGCGGAGCGTCGTACTTGATGCGGACCTTGGCCCCGGCTTCCTACACGGCGCTCGACTTGAACCGGTCCGGCATAGCCTTCTGCCGGAAGAGGCACAACCTGCGGGGCCTGGACTTCGTGCACGGCAACGCCGAGAAGCTGCCCTTCGCCGCCCAGTCTTTCGACGCCGTGATCAACCTCGAATCCTCGGCTGCCTACCCTCATTTCTCCCGCTTCCTTGCCGAAGTTGCGCGGGTGCTTCGTCCGGGAGGTCATTTCCTGTACGCCGATCTTCGCCCCCGCAGCGGCATCGCGGAGTGGGAGACTGCGCTGGCCGAGGCCCCGCTGCGGATGGTTTCGCACAAGCTCATCAATGCGCAAGTGCTGCACGCTCTCGACGCGAATGCACAACGGACACAAGAGCTGCTCAGCCGCATGCCCGCCGGCTTACGCAGCCTTGGCCGCGAATACTCCGGTATCGAGGGGACCGGGTTCTACCGCGCACTGCAACGCGAGAAGTATCTGTACCGGATGTACTGCTTTACCAACGATGATGCGGCGTCCATTCCCGGGGAGGTCGCCTCCAGGGACGCGGTGTCCGGCTTATGAGGCCGGACTGCGTGCCCTGGCCGCCGGCACTATCAGGATGTTTTCGTACGCCCAGTCTGTGTGGGCGCGATCAGGAATTCCGCTTCCTCCGGGCGGACCTCGAGCACGCACTCCGTTCCCTTTTCCCCCGACGAGACAAAGCGACGTACCAGCGGGAGAAGCCGAGCATGCGTCAGCGAGTTAGCGAGCCCTCGTCGGTTGAGGATGTACTTGCGCAAGTCGTGGCGTAGGTACCATCGACAGAGTCGGGAATCGGTACGGACTTCGGCTCGACCGCGAATCCTCAGGACTCTGCGGTCGTTCGGCTCGCGCTCGATGTCGAACAGCAGCGTCACCCGCGGGTCGGCCCTGACATTGAGCGCTGCCAGAGTGCGGTCCGTGGTGCCGAGGTAGATTTTCCCGCGGCCGCGCACAAAGTAGAGCGGGTTGACGTGGGGTCGTCCGTTGCGAGAGACAGTCGCAATGCGCGCCACCATCGCGCGCCGGAGAAACTTGACTACCGCCGGATCGTCAGGGTTCATCATGCGCCTCCCTCATCCGCGCGTAGTCCCAGCTGACGACTCGTGTTGGCTGGATTGCGAACCAGCAGAAGTCGTCCGCCAGATCTTTCACCCTGCCGAGTGGCTGGACATGTCCGCGCACGTAAATCGCCCGAAGGTCGAAGAACTGGACACCATCATCGATGACCAACACCACTTCCTGGCCAACGGTGCAGTGACGCGCGGCGTTTGCGGGCATTCCGAACAAGTAGCGATCGTCCCTGAACGTCACCGTGACTGGCTCAGCTTGTGGGCCCTCGTCGCTGGCGAAGGTCACACAGGCCCGTGGGACTTGCTCACGCAGATCGCGCACCTCGGTCACATCGACGTTGAGCGTAACGCGCTTGACCCGAGCGTCTTGAGTAGTCATCCCGATGCGTCCGATGCGCTCAGGTGCCCCATCAGCGCTCCTTCCACCAGGTACCGGCGAATCCATTGCCATCGTCACTCCGGGGCGGATCGGTGGACTCAGTAGTAGGCCACTGAATTCCGGCCCCAGGGCTAGGGCGGGCGGCAGCGGCGCGGGTCTGTCATCCGTGAGCCTCGCGGTCGTCGCAGGTGTCCAGTCTCGACGTCCCGCCCCCGTGAACGGCTCAGTAATCCGCCGTCGGGAGCGGGTGAGATTGCAGTGCTTCGCCACTGGGCGCGCCGCCTCGAACGGGAGTGACGATTTGTCGGTCACACCCTCGCGGAGGAGGGCAGATCATGTCCGCATCAGTCATCCCGTTGACGCACGCGATTTCCACTCTGGTGATCGGCGCGGCACGCGCGCTGTTCCCGAGGCCGACCGAGGGTACCGGCCGGCCATCACAGCACTATCCACCGCAGCCCAACGACATTTTCGGAGATGCCGCCATGGCGCGGGAAATGCATCGGCTGTGAGCGGCGACCCCTACTCCAGATGCGGTTCGGCGACACCAGGCTCAACGCATCCCTGCTCATCTGCGGCCGGTTGCCGGGGTGAGGCGGGCCATCCCGCGCACGATCCACGGTGCACGCCTCGCGATCGCCTCCACGGCGCGGTCCGAGCGGCGCATCGCGGTCCGACGGCCGGGAGTGGGCATTGACGCCAGTTCCGCCTCAGGCGATCCCGCCCGCGGGCCGTGGCGATCGACCTCCAGCAGTTGCCAGGTGCCGGGTACCCCGCGCAACTCGACGCTGCCGCGATCCTCAAAGCCGGTGCCCGAGCCGACTACCAGATCACGCACGGTGCTGGAGACGAGGATTTCCCCGGGGCCGGCCTGACCCATGATCCGGGCCGCGATGTGGACTGCAATCCCGCCGATGTGGTTGTCCCGCAGTTCGCACTCGCCGGTGTGAATGCCGGCGCGGATGTCGATACCCAATGTCTCGGCGTCGGTGCGCAGGGCCTCGGCGCAGCGGATGGCCTGCGTTGGGCCGTCGAACGTGATGAGGTGGCCGTCGCCGGTGCTCTCCACCACGGTGCCGCCGAATCGTTGCGTGATCTCCGCGGTGATCTCATCGAACCGGTGCAACACCGCACGCCACCGCTCATCGCCGGTCGCCGCCGCGTGTCGCGTGGAG
The DNA here is from genome assembly GCF_000972925.1 of Mycobacterium sp. UM_Kg1. Lineage (NCBI taxonomy): Bacteria > Bacillati > Actinomycetota > Actinomycetes > Mycobacteriales > Mycobacteriaceae > Mycobacterium > Mycobacterium sp. UM_Kg1. The sequence continues at coordinate 6,602 of NZ_JRMK01000026.1, forward strand.
GCGACCATGTCGGTGAACAACACGCTGCGCAGGGCGCGACGGGACAGCGATGGCGCGGCATGGCTGCCGGTGAGAAACTCCTCGACCTCGGTCAAGATCTTGTCGGGATCCGCAAGCCAGGGCGCGTGGTCGCTGCCGGCGACTTCGAGAAAACGGGCAGCGGGGATGTGATCGGCGAGGTATCGGCCGCACTGCACCGGAGTGACTTCGTCGCGGGCATGGATGACCAGGGTGGGCGCGCTGATCGTTGGCAGGATCGGCCGCACGTCAAGCCGGAACATTGCTTCGAATGCCGCGCGCGCCATCCCCGGGCTGGCGCTCATGCGCTCCACCATTGCCAGCAGGCGGGTCGCCCGCACCGACGGCAGCAGAGCCTTAGCCGCCTCGCCGCTGCCCCACGCCGAGAGGACGCCGCGCCAAAAAGCCTGCACGCGGGCGAGCTGCTGCACCGAGGGCGTGTAGACCTCACCCAGCTCGGGTAGAAGGTGCGCCCGCAGCTCGGCCGGATCGCGGTCCACGTCATCCCAGCCGTCGATGAAGGCGTATGCGAAGGTGCCGGTAAGAATCAGCGCCCGCGTCCGCTCCGGTCGTGTTGCCGCGAAGAAGATGGAGGCCGGGCCGCCCTCGCTCGCCCCGAAAAGCACCGCTCTGTCGAAGCCGACGGTGTCCATGACTGCCTCGATTTCGGCCGCCCGATCATCCAGCGTGGGAACTCTCGGGACCGGGTCCGACAGACCTACTCCGGCCTTGTCGAACAGAAGCACGCGACAGAACGTGGAGAGCCGCTCGAAGAAGGCCACAAATTCGGGCATGGTCCAGTACAGCTCGATGTGGCTGGCGAACGAGCCGACGACGACAAGCTCGATCGGCCCGTCGCCGAACTCCTGATACGCCAGGCTCAGATCGCCGCAGGATGCGTACGATGTTTCCGGCACCGCACGAGCCTACTGCGGCCGGACACCGGCTGTACCCCATCCACACTGCATCGCGACCCGGCGTGCGACAATGCCGCCCTTTCCGCCCTCCTAGAACTCTGACGGGCGCTGGCTTCCACGAAGAGGCGGCCCTACTCCGGATGCGGTTCGGCGACCACCGTCGCCAGCTGCGGGTGCGCCTCGGCTTTGACCTGCTCGAAGAGCCGCTTGTAGTACGGCAGGCAGTCGGCCATCGCCTGTTCGGTGGTGAACAGCGGCTGATAGCCGAGCTGGCGACGGGCCTTGTCGATCGAGAAGTAGTTGTTGAGGTACAGGCGCTCCACCGCACCGGGTTCCAGCAGCGGTTCGGGAAGCCCGAACCGGAAGTGCAGCCACTGCCAGGCGAACATGACATCGCGCACCACGCGCCCGGAAACCCGGAATTTGGGCCACGGTTCGCCGCAGGCCTCCACGACCGGACGGGCGAACTCGAACATGTTGATCGGTTCGCCGTCGTTGATGAAGTAGGCCTGGCCGGGCGCCGATCCGCCCGGCACCAAGTGCTGCGCGGCCAGGATGAAGCCGTGGATCAGGTTATGCACGTAGGAGTTGTCGAGCTTGGCGTGTTTGCTGCCGATCAGCACTTTGACGTGACCGGCGACCACGCTTTCGAACAGCTTGCGGAACATGGTCTGGTCGCCGTCGCCCCAGATTCCCGACGGGCGAATCGAACAGGTCAGCATGCCCTCCACGCCGTTCTCGCCGAGCACGAACTTCTCGGCGACCACCTTGGTCTCGGTGTAGAGGTCGTTGAACTTAGTGGTGTAGGCCATGTTCTCGTCGCCGCCCGAGATGGCCCTGCCGCCCATCACCACGCTGTTGGAGGCGGTGTAGACGAAACGCTTCACCCCGGCACGCTGCCCGGCCAGGACCAGGTTCTTGGTGCCGTCGACGTTGACCGCGAAGCTGCGCCGGCGGATCTCGTCGGTGACCTTCGCGCCGCCCTGCAGATCGATGATCGCGGCGGTGTGAAACACGGTGTCGATGCCGGCGACCGCAGCGGCCACCGTCTGTGGGTCGCAGATGTCGCCTTCGACCTTCTCCAGGTTGGGGTGGTCGGGCAGGATCGACGGTGCGCGGTCGAAGGACCGCACCTGGTAGCCGCGTTCCAGCAGCGTCCTGACGAAATTGGTGCCGACGAAGCCGGAGCCCCCCGTGACCAGCACCCGGCCCAGCTCGGTAGTCAGTGATGGATCACCCATCGGGCGAGCATAACTGAACGTGTTCCAGTTTTAGTGGCTGAAGTTATGCCTGGGGAGCGTCGCCGGAGTCAGCGTCGAGGGCGTCCTGGACTCGGCGGCGGGCGCCCGCCAAGTGCTCTTCGCACCGTTTGGCCAGCTGCTCGCCCCTCTCCCAGAGGCTCAGGGAGGCGTCGAGGTCCAGCCCGCCCTGCTCCAGGCGCTGCACCACGTCGATGAGCTCGTCGCGGCACTGCTCGTAGCCGAGCTCACTAACGGGTGTCAGCGGATCGCGCTCAGCTGCCATCGATACGTCCTTCACTTGTCGCTGCGATCGCACCGTCGGCGACCCGAATCCGCAACCGGGTGCCCGCGGCGGCGTCCTCGACCGATCGCAGTACCTGCGGCCCGCCGGCGCCGACGGCTTGGACCACGGCGTAGCCGCGCGCCAAGGTGGCGGCCGGGCCCAGCGTAGCCAGCCGCGCCGACAGGTGCGTTACGCGTTCGGCCTGGACGTCGATCAGCCGGATCACATCGCGGCGCACCGCGCTCAGGGCGCGCTGCACCTGCTCGCCGCGCTCGGCCAGTGCGCGCAGTGGGTCGGCCAGCACCGGCCTGCTGCGCAGCTGGGTGAGCACGCGGTCCTCGCGCACCACCCAGTTCCGCACGGCTTGCGCGCTGCGGCGGCGCAGGTCGTCGACCAGCGCCTGTTCGGCGGCGGCGTCCGGGACGATCTTCTTGGCCGCGTCGGTGGGGGTGGCCGCGCGCAGGTCGGCCACCAGGTCGCACAGCGGACTGTCGGGCTCGTGGCCGATCGCGCTGACCACCGGGGTGCGGCAGGCGGCGATCGCCCGGCACAGGGTTTCGTCGGAGAACGGCAGCAGGTCCTCGACACTGCCGCCGCCGCGGGCCAGCACGATCACCTCCACTTCGGTGTCGGCGTCCAGCTCGCGCAGTGCCGCCACCATCTGCGCGACGGCCGTCGGCCCCTGCACCGCGGTGTTGCGCACGGCGAAGCGCACCGCCGGCCAGCGGGTGCCGGCCACCGTCATGACGTCATGCTCGGCGGCGCTGGCGCGTCCGGTGATCAGGCCGATGGTGCCGGGCAGGAACGGCAGGGGCCGCTTGAGCCGCGGATCGAACAACCCCTCGGCGTCCAGCAGCCGGCGCAGCCGCTCGATGCGGGCCAGCAGCTCGCCGATGCCCACCGGGCGGATGGCGCTCAGGCGCAGCGAGAAGGTGCCCCGGGCGGTGTAGAAGTTGGGTTTGCCGCAGACCACCACCTGGGTGCCTTCGGTCAGCTTGACCGGCGAACCGGCCACCAGCTCGGGGCTGCACGTCACGGTCAGGGACATGTCGGCGGCCGGATCGCGCAGCACCATGAACACCGTGCGCACACCGGGGCGCAGATTGATCTGGGTCAGTTGGCCCTCCACCCACACCGACCCCAGCCGGTCGATCCAGCCCTTGACCCGGACGGCCACCGCGCGGACCGGGAAGGGGTTCTCGGCGGATTCGCCCGGGGCGGGGGCGGTCACTTGACGGTGGTGCGGGTGATCCTGTTGGCCAGCAGCGTCTGGAACGGTGCCCGGGCCTTGGTGGCCTCCTCGTAGGCGAGCAGCGTCTCCAGCTCGTCGAGGCTGAGCGAGGCCAGCCGGGCCCGCAACTGGGCCAGGGTCAGCGAGCCGTAGTCCAGCTCATCGACCAGGTCGGGAACCGGCACATCCGCGCCGGAGTCCGAGCCGCCCGTGGCGTCGGCCGCGGCGGGCTCGCTCGGCGGGGCCTCCACGTCCTCACTGAACGAATAGAGCGCAAACCGCCCGTCGGTGCGCTGGCCGCTGTCGGCGTCGTCGAAGGCCGCGGCGCTGGGCCCGTCGTCGAGGTCGTCGTCGAAGGTGGCCCACTCCGGCTGCTCGTCCTTGGGCGGGAACAGCGAATCAAGGGTGGAGTCGCCCTTGTTGACCAGTTCGGCGACGCCCTGCTGCCAACGCATCACCGCGTGCGCGGCCTGGCTGGCCAGCGTCATCGGGTAGGTCAGGATGGTTTGCGGCAGCTTCATGGTCTCCTCGACCGCGACGGTGGCCGCGCCGACCAGAAGCCGGACTCCAAAGGGTGCAGTTGCCATGGCCTCCAGACTGCCTTACCTGCCGTTCATCTCCAAGCATCGGGTGGCGTGCCGCGAGCTGGCGGTCCCGAGTCGGCAGACCGTACGCTGGTTGCCATGCCACCGACCCTCGATGTGGAGAGCTCTGCCGACCCGGGAGCGCCCGTGCCCGCCACCCATACCGGTAAGCGGGTGTTACTGGCCGAGCCGCGCGGCTACTGCGCGGGGGTGGACCGGGCGGTGGAGACCGTCGAGCGGGCCTTGGAGAAGCACGGCGCACCGGTCTACGTGCGCCATGAGATCGTGCACAACAAGCATGTGGTGGACACCCTGACGAACAAGGGCGCGGTCTTCGTGCACGAGACCGACGAGGTGCCCGAGGGTGCGATGGTGGTGTTCTCCGCGCACGGGGTGGCCCCCACCGTGCACGAATCGGCCGCCGAGCGCAGCCTGCGGGTGATCGACGCGACCTGCCCGCTGGTGACCAAAGTGCACAACGAGGCCAAGCGGTTCGCCCGGGACGGCTACGACATCCTGCTGATCGGCCACGCCGGCCACGAGGAAGTGGTCGGCATCATCGGTGAGGCGCCCGAGGACGTGCAGCTGGTCGACGGCCTGGACGCGGTGGACTCGGTGCGGGTGCGCGACGAGAACAAGGTGGTGTGGCTGTCGCAGACCACGCTGAGCGTGGACGAGACGATGCAGACCGTGGTCAAGCTGCGGGAACGGTTCCCCAACCTGCAGGACCCGCCCAGCGACGACATCTGCTACGCCACCCAGAATCGCCAGACCGCGGTCAAGGCGATGGCCCCGGAGTGCGAGCTGGTGATCGTGGTGGGATCGCGCAATTCCTCGAACTCCAACCGGCTGGTGGAGGTGGCCCTGGGTGCCGGTGCCGGTGCCGCCCACCTGGTCGACTACGCCGACGACATCGACCCGGCCTGGCTGACACCCGAGACCGGACAGGTGCAGACCATCGGCGTCACCTCGGGTGCCTCGGTACCGGAGATCCTGGTCCGCGGGGTGCTGGAGCGGCTGGCCGAGTACGGCTACGCCACGGTGTTCCCGGTGGCCACGGCCAACGAGACGCTGGTGTTTGCCCTGCCCCGCGAGATTCGGCCCAATCGCCGCTAGCTGCACGTGCGGCGTCCCCTGGGCGCTGCTGCGGTCAGCCCGCCCTGGGCGGGACCCCCGACGCTGTGACGTCGGCCAGGGCGATCCTCGTGCTCGTCTCGTGCTTGGACAGGGGCCGCAGGTGGTGCCATCCCTCGATCATCAGCTTCGGCCTCGTGTCCTGGCCGTTGAACTCCTCCAGGAAATATCGCAGGGTCTCACTCGTCGTGTGATCGACGAGAGGTACACGCGAGCTCAGGTGCAGCTGCACCGTCCGGGCATCCGGTGGAAGCTGCCCCAATTCCCGGATGACGTGGAACAGGTTGAAACAGACCAGGGAACCATCCAGGTGCAGGTGGTAGGCGCCCTCAGTGAATTCCCGGTGTGACACCGGGTTGCGGAACAGACTGACGAATCGACCGGTCAGGCTCGGCTCGGCGGAATCTGGGCCGGTGCGCGACGTGTGCCACAGGCTCTCCAGCCACAGATTCAGTACCAATTTCACGGCGGTGCCGGCGAGCAGACCGATGAGCAGGTCCGTCGTCAACGTCACGAGCAGGGTGATCACGAAGATGACGGCCTGCTCCGTCCCAACCCGTGCGACATTGAGCCACACCGCGGGACGACACAGTTTGTAGCCGATGAAGACCAGGACGGCGGCCAGCACCGTCAGCGGGACCTTGTTGATCAGGTGGCTGAACAGCAGCACGAACATCAACAGGAAGCAGGCGTTGTAGAAGTTGGCCCACTGAGTCCGGCCCCCGCCCAGAATGTTGGCAGTGCTCTTGACCATGCCGGGGATGATCGTCAGCCCACCGAGCACGCTGGAGGCGACGTTCGAGGCTCCCATGGCCTGCAGCGTCCGATCCGGATCGGAGCGGCGCCGAAAGGGATCGATTCTGTCGACGGCAGCGATGGTCGCCAGGGACTCGACACCGTCGATCAAGACCAGGGTGAGCACCACGTAGCCCAGAGCCAGCCAGAGTTCGGGATGGGCGAACACCGTTCCGAACTGGGGCAGGACGATCCCGTCCATGATCGAACTGGGGACTTCGATCAGGTAGCGCTTGTCCAGTTTGAGAATGAACACGCTGGCGAGCGTGCCTGCGAAGAACACCCAGACCGGAGGCGGCAGCACCTTCAGCAGCCGCCCGGGCAGCGCAGTCAGGACGAAAAGCCCCGCCAGGCAACCGACCCCCAGGATGAAGACCGGACGATTCATCGACCCGACGTGGCGGGGAACTTCGGCCAGGATCTTCCAGAATTCGCGGCTCTCGAACTTCTCGCCCATAAACAGCGGGATCTGCTTGGCGATGATCATCAGGCCGATCGCCGCCAGCATGCCCTGAATCGCCGCGGCCGGGAAGATGGCGCTAAGGCGGGCCACCTTCAACTTGGCAAGGATCACCTGAACCACGCCCGCCAGGGCGATGGCGACCAGAACCAGGGGGTATCCGGCCGCGAGCAACTCGGATTCCGGGGCGCCCTGGCCGAGGCGGATCTGTCCCAGCGTGATCATGCTGGCGAACAGGACGGGCGCCAGCCCCGCCGCCGGGCCGCTGATGGTCACATACGAGCCGCCCAGGAACGGCAGGACAAATCCGGCGATGATCGCCGACACGATCCCGCAGATCGGCGGGGCGCCCGAGGTGATCGCAATTCCCATCGAGAACGGCAGCGAGATCAGGGCCACCGTGAAACCCGACCGCAGATCGTAGCGCCAGTGCTTCAGGCCGGCCAGGCCATTGCGCGGCTTTTCGGTCGGCACGGTCAGGATCTGTTGCATGAATCAGCTTTCTCGGCAGCGGCTAAAAGCAGTTTCGGTAAAGCGCTGCCGGAATTGGTGCAGCGTCAATCCGCATTCATAATGGGAGGGCGCAAATTCGTCGGGGCAGAAAAATAACGTGGTCGCCGTTAAAGTCGAATGAGCCACTTGAACCCGCATTCTCCGTAATCCACGCTGCCGGGGTACGCCAATCTGTCGTGCTGGTACGACGATTGGCCCCCGAACCGGCCGGCGCCGGTATCAGCAAGTACCGCTTGTTGGCGCTGCGCCAACATCGGGATCATAGGCCGACGCGGGTTGGAAATTCCAAGCCTGGAGCCGCCATTGTTGTATCCACAGCAAGTTGGCAGCGTTATATACGGAGAGGTCCAGACTCGATTATTTGGGGGCGGAAAAAAGGGGCTTGCGACACCGGTTTAGCTGCATCGGCCAGATCCGGCTCGCAGCGGTTGCTGATGCCGGTTCAAACAGGGACTGTCAACCCCGCGCTTGCTCGGCCGAGCGCCCTGTCTAGATGTCGAATTCCCAGGAATCGGCTTGTCCGCGCTGCTGACGGGGACGGGTACGGGGCTGCGCCTCGGCGTCGTCGCCGCCGGAACTGCGGTAACGCACCTGGGACACCGGGTGGCGGGTGCCGGCGCCGCGGCCCTCGGCCGGCGGGGGCTGGCGGCGGCGGAGAACCGATTCTGGCGCCTCACCGGGCCGGGAGCCGCGTGCCGACACATCCCGCGACGCACGGGAGCGCTCACCGCCGCGTGCCGAGTCGTGCGGCGGGCGTCCGACTGGCCGCGGCTCGGCGGACCAGTCCGGGGCGGGCCGCCGGCGAGGCTGGCGCTCGTCGCGGGCCTCCGGCGCCGGACGGCGCCGGCGCTGCTGCGGGGATTCCTCGCGGCCTTCGGCGACCGGGCGACGGCGCGGGCGCTGGCCGGTCCCGTCGTCCATGCCTGGGCGCACGTGCCGCGAACGGGTCGGCGCTGCGCCGCCGGCCGCGCCACGACGCTCACCCGCGCGGGGGCGGGATCGCGCTGCCGAGGTCTCCCGTGCGGCCCGGCGGGCCTCCGCGGTGGCCCGGCGGGGACGCTCACCGGGGCGCTTGTCCCGGGTGGCGGGCTGCTCGATGGCATGCGCGGGGTCGCGATTGAGGGCCGAGCCGAGCAGCGCGGACAGGCGGCCGCTGAGGGTGGCCCGCTGCGGGGTGTCCGGGTTCTGAGCTGCGGGCCGGGCGGAGGCGTCCAGCATGCCCAGATACCAGCGCACCATCCCGATCAGCAGCACCGCCGCGGCGGTGAACAGCATCAGCGGGAAGCGCTCGATCAGCGGATATCCGCAGTTGATGACGATCGCTTTCAGGCCGGGGAAGCCGCCGCCGCGGAACAGCCAGTACGCGGCGGGCACCACGACGAACAGGATCAGCGGCGGCTGGACCACGGCGGTGAACACCGCCGACTGCTGCACCATGAGCACCGCAGCCAGGCAGCCCATCGCATACAGGGTCGAGAAGACGAGGGTCAGCTCTTTGTCGCCGGCACCGGCGTCGAAAGCCACGCCGACCGCGGTCGCGACCACCGCCACCGCCACCGCACTCCACCAGGGCAGCCCGGTGATGGTCGGCAAGATGGAACGGTCGTCCGCGGCCACTGCCGACTTCTCCCGCGCTACTGCCACACGAAGACGGTACCGGCTGGCGGCGGCGGGGGCGCACGGCGGCACGCGCGGCGCTCTAGACTTGGCTTCCCGTGAGCCTGAGCCTGGGAATTGTGGGGTTGCCCAACGTCGGTAAGTCGACCCTGTTCAACGCGTTGACGCACAACGATGTGTTGGCCGCCAACTATCCGTTCGCGACGATCGAGCCCAACGAGGGCGTCGTACCGCTGCCCGACCCCCGCCTGGCCAAGCTGGCGGAGATCTTCGGCTCCGAGCGGATCCTGCCGGCGCCGGTGACGTTCGTCGACATCGCCGGCATCGTCAAGGGCGCCTCGGAGGGGGCCGGGCTGGGCAACAAGTTCCTGGCCAACATCCGCGAATGCGACGCCATCTGTCAGGTGGTGCGGGTGTTCTCCGACGACGACGTGGTGCACGTGGACGGCAAGGTCGACCCCGAAGCCGACATCGAGGTGATCGCCACCGAGCTGATCCTGGCCGACATGCAGACCCTGGAGAAGGCGATCCCGCGGCTGGAGAAAGAGGCCCGCAACAACAAGGACCGCAAGCCCGTGCACGAGGCCGCCGTGGCCGCCGCGGCGATTCTCGACACCGGCAAAACCCTGTTCGCGGCCGGGGTGGACCCCGCCCCGCTGCGCGAGCTGAACCTGCTGACCACCAAACCGTTCCTGTATGTGTTCAACGCCGACGAGACGGTGCTCACCGACGAGGCGCGGGTGGCCGCGCTGCGCGAGCTGGTGGCCCCGGCCGACGCGGTGTTCCTTGACGCCAAGATCGAGGCCGAGCTCGCCGAACTCGACGACGAATCGGCGATGGAACTGCTGGAGTCCATCGGGCAGACCGAACGCGGCCTGGATGCGTTGGCCCGCGCCGGTTTCCACACCCTGAAGTTGCAGACCTACCTGACCGCCGGCCCCAAGGAGGCGCGGGCCTGGACCATCCACCAGGGTGACACCGCGCCCAAGGCGGCCGGGGTGATCCACACCGACTTCGAGAAGGGCTTCATCAAGGCCGAGGTGGTCTCCTTCGACGATCTGGTCGAGGCCGGGTCGATGGCCGCGGCCAAGGCCGCCGGCAAGGTCCGCATGGAGGGCAAGGACTACGTCATGGCCGACGGGGACGTGGTGGAGTTCCGGTTCAACGTGTAGTACCTGTTGCGAGAGTCGTTTTGACCAGCGGTTGATGCTGGTGATTTCGGTGGTGCCGGCGCAGCGGGCGGCGAGTCTGTCGTGGCGGGGCCGCAGGCGCGATGGTGCCCGTGACGTCGCTTTCAGCGGTGTCGCGGCGAGCGGGCCGGGTGGTGGGAATCGGGTCGCGCGTTAAATCGTCGAAACATGTCGAAACATCGCGTGCGCAACGGGCTGGTTGGCGGTTAGCTGGTGGGTAACTGCGGGTAGAGGGAGCGCCGGATGGCTGCGCACAAGCCGCGATTACGGCCGGTCTCGGATGATCCGGTCCGAGTCGAATACCGAACAGTGCACGGATATCGCCGGGCGTATCGGGTGGCTGGGGACGGGCCGCCGCTGTTGTTGATCCACGGGATCGGAGACAATTCGTCGACCTGGGAGCCGCTGATCCCGCTGCTGGCGCAGAAGCACACGGTGATCGCCCCGGATCTGCTCGGTCACGGGCTTTCGGATCAGCCGCGCGCGGACTATTCCGTCGCCGCGTTCGCCAACGGCATGCGAGATCTACTGTCGGTGTTAGGTGTTGATCACGTCACGATCATCGGGCACTCCTTGGGTGGCGGGGTGGCGATGCAGTTCTGCTACCAGTACCCGCAGATGGTTGAGCGGCTGGTGTTGGTGGCCGCCGGCGGTGTGACGCGCGGGGTCAACCCCGCGCTGCGGCTGGCGTCGCTGCCGGCCGCACCCCAGGTGCTGGCCGCACTGTCGGTGCCAGGATTTGAGACCGTGCTTCGGATGGTTCGGGGGCGGATCGACAAGGTGAGCCTGCCGCCGCCTCTGATCGATCTTCCCGAGATCTTGCGGGTGTTCGGTGATCTGCGGTCGCCGAACAAGCGGGCGGCGTTCGTGCGGACGCTGCGCGCCGTGGTGGATTGGCGCGGGCAGATGGTCACCATGCTCGACCGCAGTTATCTCACCGAACGGCTCCCGATCATGATCGTCTGGGGGACCCACGATCAGGTTCTGCCGTATTCGCATGCCAAGCTCGCCCACGCCGCTATGCCGCATTCGCGGCTGGAAACCTTCGTCGACTCCGGTCATTTCCCGTTCCGTGACGACCCGCTACGGTTCGCCGACCTCGTCGACGACTTCATAACCAACACGGTGCCGCTGGATTTCGACCTGGACCGGTGGCGTCGGCTGCTCACCGACGGAGCGCCCGATTCAGCGGTGGCGGATCCCGATGAGGAGTTGCTGCGGGCTTTGACAGACGGCCGCAGCGCCACCTGAGCAGGGGGTTCTCGCCGGTGACCGCACCGCGATGGGGTGTGCTCGCTTAGTATCCGACCATGCAGACGCTCCTCTTTGGCCTGGGGCTGGTCCTCTTTCTCCTCGGCCTTGTGACGGGCCTGGCGATCCCCGCGTCGAAGAACCCGAGGATGGGTTTAGCCAGCCACCTGCAAGGCATGACCAACGGCCCGTTTCTCATCGTTGTCGGCCTGCTTTGGCCATATCTTCACCTGCCGCGCATGTGGCAAATCGTCGCAGTGGCACTGTTGGTGTACGGCACCTATGCCAACTGGCTGGCGACACAGCTCGCAGCGATCTGGGGTGCGGGTTCAAAGTTTGCGCCGGCGGCAGCCGGCGACCACGTCGCAGCCCCCGCCAAGGAAAACATCGTCAACGCTCTGCTGGTGTCGCTGGCACCTGCCATGATCGCAGCGACCAGCATTGTGCTTATTGGCGTATTGCGCTGAGCCGCAGTGCCTTTGGTGTTCCAGCGACGGGGGCGTGGGGGATTGCCGGTTCAGTGTCGGACTCGCCCCGGCGTCAGTTGATGATCTCGTCGCGCCCGTCGGCCCGCAGCGCCGCCAACCGGTCGTGCCACGCCTGCAGCGCCTCGGGTGCCAACCGAGGCCAATTGTGGATCTCTTCGACAACCCGCAGCGGTTCGCTGCTGCGGTAGGACCGGGTCGGATTGCCGGGGAACTTCTTGTCGGTGACATTCGGGTCGTTCTCGAACTCCCCGGTCGGCTCGACGCGATACACCCGCGGTGTACCGTCGCCGGCGGCCAGTTCGGCGGCCAGCCCGGCACCGTCGAGCAGCGCGGTGAAATAGATGTGGTTCATCACGATCTCGGGCCGGTAGTTGGAGCGAAAGCCGGCGAGGAGTAGGTCCCCAACCGCCAGTTCGGCTTTGGTGCCATGGAAGAACGGGCCTTGGTCGTCGATCGCATCCATTGGTCAAAGGGTATCGGCCTGCGTGGTTCGCACGGCGGAAGCGCCGCTCGCCGGCCGTCACCGGCCGCACCGAGCGTGATGATGCGGATCGTCCCTACCCGGTGCTGCGCATGAAGGCACTGCTCGTACCGGGTTGATTCATTCGATCGGCTCGACCCATTGAACGCGCGACGGTCCGGGGCTGAACGGATCGCCGAAATACTGCGTCTCGCGCACGACCTCCCCGTGCAGGAACTCCATCACGCTCACCACGTAGGACGGCCGACCGTCGTAGGTGAGGACGAGTTCACTGACCCACAGATCGCCACCTCCGAGGATGCGCCGGACGGTGAAGCGTTTGGCGTTCGGCTGGGCTTGCCGCGACGCCCGAATATGGTCGCGGCCACGAATCCGCTCACCGGACTGGGGGTATTCGAGGACCGAATCGGCCCGGTAGATCTGGTGTTCGGTGTCGAAGTCGTTCGCGTCCGACGCCGCCCAATGCGCCTCGAGCGCCGCGCGTATGTCGTCATCAGCCATGACAACGACGGTATCGGCTTTACGTCCGATTGGGATCAGCCAGATTTGATGGCCGATCCGCCCGGCGCCGGCGGAAGTGAACCGAGCCGGTCTACCAGATGACGGCGAGTCCGGCGGCGGTCAGCACCAAGGCGCCCGCGGCGTAGAACAGCGGGCGAGGGGCTTCGCCGCCTGCCCTGCGCTGCCGTGCCCGGCCGATGCCCAGCACGGCACCGAGAGCGACCAGGAGCACCAGTTTGGTCCCGATCTTGGGGTAGTTGAGCACCACGTCGGCAGGCCAGGGGGCGGCCAGCGCCAGTCCGGTCAGCAAGGACAGCGCCACGCCGTAGTCCATCACCGGGGTGAGCTGGAAGCGCCGTGCGGCGGCTTCGGAGACCAGCGCGCCGAACGTCACCGCGAACCCGACGATGTGCAGCAGAACTATTACGTGCCGTAGTACCTCCACGCCGCTCAGGCTAACCCCTGGGGGCGGCAAATGGTATTCCATCGGGCAAGCGCGCCTCCGCGTCGCTCGCCCATGAGGCGCCGAGTCTCTAGCCTTGCCCGCATGACTACCTCCCTCACCGGCCTGGCCGCCGTCGTCGCGGCCACCCGCGACCCGGCCGCCGCCGACCCCGCTGGCTCGCAAGTGGTCTTCAGTGCCTCCGCCGTCGGCCACGACGCCGTGGCCAGCACCGTCACGCTGGGCCAGTACAGCGTCGAGGTCGACGAACCGCCGACGCTCGGCGGCGAGAACACCGCCCCCAACCCGGTCGAGTACTACCTGGCATCGCTGCTGTCCTGCCAGATCGTCACGTGGCGGTACTGGGCGGAGAAGCTGGGCATCACCGTCGATGAGATCACCGGGCGTGCCGAAGGCGACCTGGACGTGCGCGGGTTCTTCGGTCTGGACGACGACGTCCGCGCCGGCTTCAGCCAGGTCCGCGTCGTCATCACCGTGACCGGCCCTGAGACCGAGGAGCGCTACCGGGAGCTGCACCAGACGGTGGAAAAGCACTGCCCGGTACTGGATCTGACCACCAACGTCACCCCGGTGCACAGCACCCTGGAGGTAAAGTAGCGCCGGTGATCTTCATCGTCGTCAAGTTCGCGGTCAAACCGGACTGGGTTGATCGTTGGCCGCAGTTGGTGGCCGGCTTCACCGAAGCCACCCGGGCCGAGCCGGGCAACCTGTGGTTCGAGTGGTCGCGCAGTCTCGACGACCCCAACGAGTACGTGCTCGTCGAGGCTTTCCGCGACGGCGACGCCGGCGCCGCACACGTCAACAGCGACCATTTCACACAGGCCATGGCCGATATGCCGCAGGCCCTGGTGTCGACACCGAAGATCATCAGCCAGCAGATCGACGCCACGGACTGGTCGGAGATGGGTGAGCTGACCGTCGACTGAGGTCATCACGGCGACCCGCCTGGTTGCGAGCGTCTAGCGCACGACGGAGATCTCCCGGCCCAGCTGATAACCGGGGGCCAACGGCAAGATGTCGCCGCTCCAGAAGCAGCCGGGGTCGAACCAGTTCGAGTTCTTGTCGGTCGACAGCAGGCCCATCTCCTCGTAGGTGATGGCCACCGTCTCGGCGCAGTAGGCGGTCTGCAGCGCGACTTTGCCGGTGCGGGCCTTGCGCCGCCGGGTGATCTCCTCGACCTTGCGGTCCAGGAACGGAATACCGCGCGTCCAGTCCCGCGCGGTGGGCAGCCGCCCCCGCAGCCACCGGCCGGTGAGCCGCGCGGTGGTGGGAAACGCGGTGCCGTCCATCCGCGCGATCGCCTGCAGCAGGTGGTTCTCCTGTTCGCGGGTGATGGTCCCGCTGAGCTGGCGCAGCCAGCAGCGCTGCTCATAGCGGCCCATCCACTGCTCGACGGCTGCCCGGGCGTCATTGAGCTGCACCCCGCGGTGGTTGGTGCCGGTCCAGAAGTCATGCAACTTGTCGCCGAGCTCGGCATGCCAGATCAAGGGCGGCAGGTCATCGAGGGCCACTGTCATCCCGACGTGGTTCACCGGGGCGTTGGACAGGGTCTGGATCGCGCGGTCCGGTCCGGAGCGGCCCCGGAACAACCAGATGTCGCCGGTGCGCGTTTCGGCCAGCGCCCGTTCCAATGTCACGGTGTGTTCGTCCACGCCCAGCACCCTAGGGTGTGATCGTGCGCAGCATCTGGAAATGGATCGGCCTGGCGGGTGTGGTGGGCGTTGCCGCCGGGGGAGTGCTGGTGGCGCGAGACCAGCGCCGACGGCGGGCCTACACGCCCGAACAGATCCGTGCTCGCCTACACGAGCGGCTGGCCGAGGCCGGCGGGTTGGATTGACGCAGCCCAGCGCCCGTCAGTCCGTGGCGGCGTCGACGCTGTAGAGGCGGTGGGTGCCGGCGAAGCCCTTCAGCTCCGCATCCCGACCGGCGCCGACGGTGATGCCCGCGCATTCCTTGACCGCGTCGCGCACCGGCCCGCTGATCAGGATCTGGCCGCCCTCCGCGGCGGCGGCCACCCGGGCGGCCATCGCCACGTTGCGCCCGAACAAGTCGTCGCCGCGCCGCACGGAGCGGCCCATGTGCACCCCGATGCGCACCCGGATGGGCTGCTGGGGTTTGCGCCCGCGCCGGGCCTGCAGCGCCTGCTGAATGGCCAGGGCGCAGCGCACCGCCTGTTCGGGATCGGCGAAGGCGATCATGTAGCCGTCGCCCTGGCTTTTCACCACCTGCCCGCGGTGCGCCGCAACCAGCCGGTGCACCGCCTCGTCGTGGCGGGCGATCAGCTTCACCCAGGCGCGGTCACCGATCCGTTCGTTGAGTTCGGTGGACCCCTCGATGTCGGTGAACAGCACCACCACATGCCCGTCCGGGGCCAGCCGGGCCAGGTCGGGGCGTTCCACCGCAGCCCAGTCGGCGAGGTCTTCGATCGAACTGCGCACCGCCGCACCGAAACCCTGCTCGCGCACCAGGTTCGCGGTCTGCCACACCGTCTTGACGGCCTCCCGGCCGCTGGTCAAAAGCATGGTGCGGGCATCGGCCCGGCCGCGCAGCGAGTCGGCCTCGGCGCGGGCCCGCCGCAGCCGGGCGGTCACGATCACCAGTGCGATGCCCTGGCTGACCACCACCGCCGCCAGGGCATAGGCCGCGATCCAGTGCGGCGCGACCCACCCCGTCAAGGGCCGGACACGAACTCGACGACAGCCGCGCTGAAGGCGTCGTTGTCGTCGCCGGCGGCGGTGTGCCCGGCGCCGGACAGCTCGACGAGCCGCGCGCCGGGGACCTTGGACAGGAAATCCGCGACACCATCGGGGCTGACCACGTCGGACAGCTTGCCGCGGATCAGCAGGATCGGGATCTGCAGTCCGATGGCCGCCGCCTCGATCTTCTCGATGCGCAGCGCCGGGTCGTCGTCGGGCTTGGTCATCAGCGCCGGATCCCAGTGCCAGTACCACCGCCCGTCGCGCCACCGCAGATTCTTCTTCAGCCCTTCGGGGCTGCGGGGTTTGCGGCGGTGCGGCAGGTAGGCGGCCACCGCGTCGGCGGCCTGCTCCAAGGAGTCGAAACCGTCGAGGTGGCTGGACATGAAGTCGCGGATGCGGGCGCTGCCGTCCTTCTCATACCGCGGTACCACGTCCACCAACACCAGCTTGGTCACCCGCTGCGGCCCGGCCTGCGCGGCTACCAGGATGCCGGTGAGCCCGCCCATGCTGGCCCCGATCAGCGCCACCGGCCGGCCGATCGCGTCGATCACCGCCAGCGCGTCAGCGGTGAGCTTCTCGATCGCGTAGTCGGCGTGCGGCGCGCGATCGCTATCGCCGTGGCCGCGGGTGTCGAGCGCCACCACGTGACAGCCGCGGTCGGCCAGGATCTGGCCGGTCCGGTGCCAGGAGTGCCGATTCTGGCCGCCGCCGTGCAGCAACACGATGGTCGGGTGCCCGGCCGCATCAGCTGCGCCCCGGTTCCATTCGTCGGCGACCAGCGTTACTCCGTCGACGCCGTCGTATTCGACGGTCTGGGCTGTGCGCATTCCCAGATGGTAGATAGGTTGGACGACAGGGTGGACGCAAACGCCTGCTCGGCCGTGAGGGGTAAGTGATGAGTGAACCGCGGTGGATCGACGTGCCGGCACCCGGGGTCGAGCTCAAGGCATTGAGTTGGGGGACCCCCGGTGACCCGGTGGCGTTGTGCCTGCACGGTTTTCCCGACACCGCCTACGGATGGCGCCGATTGGCGCCGCGGCTGGTGGAGGCCGGGTGGCATGTGGTGGCGCCGTTCATGCGGGGTTATGCGCCCTCGGCGATCCCCGCCGACGGCAGTTATCACGTGGGCGCCCTGATCCACGACGCGCTGCGGGCGTACGCCGCTGTCGGCGGGACGGGCCGTGACGTGGTGATCGGTCACGACTGGGGCGCGATCGCGGCCACCGGGCTGGCCGCGATGCCCGACAGCCCGTTCACCAAGGCGGTGATCATGTCGGTGCCGCCGCCGGCCGCGCTACGGGCCGTCGGCGGAACAGACCGGCTCTCGCTGGCCCGCCGGGTTCCCGGACAGGTGCTGCGCAGCTGGTACATCAGCTACTTCCAACTGCCGTGGCTGCCGGAACGCTCCGCCTCCTGGGTGCTGCCGCTGCTGTGGCGGCGCTGGTCGCCGGGATATCCCGCCGAGGAGGATCTGCGCCACGTCGACGCGGCCATCGGAACGCCGGAGGGCTGGCGCGCCGCCCTGGGGCCCTACCGGGCGTTACGCAGCCTGCGGGCCCCGGAGCCCTACACCGATCTGCACCGGTATTGGTTGCAGCTGCCGCAACTGCAGACCCTGTACCTGCACGGGCGCACCGACGGCTGCATGACCGTGGAGTTCGCGCAGCTGATGGAGCCCGCATTGCCAGCGGGCAGTGCGGTGGCCATCGTCGAAAACGCGGGCCACTTCCTGCAACTCGAGCAGCCCGACCAGGTCGCCGAACAGGTGCTGGCGTTTCTGAGCCGATGAGCGGTGCCTGACCCGGTGGCCGCCGCACGGCGGATGGCCGCCATCGACGCGCAGTTCGCCTGGATGTCGGCGAAGATCCCCAGCGACCAGTTCCTGCTCTACGCCTTCGCCGGGGTACCCGCCGACCTCGACGGCGCGATCGCCGACGTGCTCGACCGGGCCCGGGCGGCCCCGGACCTCAACATCCGGGTCGCCGACGCCGGCCGGCTGCGCTATCCGCGCTGGGTGCCGCGGACCGAGCCGGCCACGGCGATCCGCCACCGGGCACCCGGCGACAGCTGGGCCGGCTGCCTGGACGCCGTCGTGCGGCTCACCGAGGACCAGCTCGACGTGCAGGCCAACCCGTGGCGCCTGCATCTGTTCGCACCCGTGCACGACCTTCCCG
Source organism: Mycobacterium sp. UM_Kg1 (assembly GCF_000972925.1). Lineage (NCBI taxonomy): Bacteria > Bacillati > Actinomycetota > Actinomycetes > Mycobacteriales > Mycobacteriaceae > Mycobacterium > Mycobacterium sp. UM_Kg1. The sequence goes on from NZ_JRMK01000026.1 coordinate 24,642, forward strand.
GGCATCGCGGCGCCGGCACGGTGGCGGTGTTGCAGATAGCGCACGCCCTTGCCGACGGCCAACGGTCTTCGGCGTTGGCCGCCTGGCTGTTCGGCCGCCCCGCCCCGGTGCCCGCGGTGCCCGCACCGCGGGCCGGGTTCTTGCCCTGGCGCGCCGTGCTCGCCGCGCGCGCCCACCGCCGCCGCGTCGAGGACACCCGCGCGGGACTGCTGCCGACGCCAGTCGGCGACCGCCCACCGCTGGCCACCAACAACCGGCCGGCCGGCGACCGAGTCGTGCGCACCCTGGTGCGACGGCGTGCCGAGGTGGGCGGGCCGACCGTCACCGTGGCGGTGCTCGCCGCGGTGTCCGCGGCTTTGTCGGAGTACCTCGGCGGGCACTGCGACGAGCTGGGTGCCGAACTTCCCATGGCCAAAACCGGCGCACGCCAAGCGAACAACCACTTCGGCAATGTGACGGTGGGGCTGTATCCGCACCTGGACCACGACGCCCGCTGTCAGCGCATCGCCGCCGACATCGCCACCGGCCGGCTCCGGAGCCGACATCCGGCCACCGCCGCCGCCGACCGCGCCTTCGCCGCGACGCCTGCGGTGTTGCTGCGCTGGGGCCTAGACCGTTTCGACCCCGATGTGCGCCCGCAGCGGGTCGCCGGCAACACCGTGGTCTCCAGCGTGCACCGCGGCGCCGCAGACCTGCGACTGGGCACCGCGCCGGTGCTGCTGACCGCCGGGTTCCCGGCGCTGTCCCCGGCGATGGGACTGACCCACGGCGTGCACGGCATCGGCGACACCATCGTGATCAGCGTGCATGCGGCGCAGTCGGCGATCGCCGATATCGAGGTATATCTGCGACTGTTGGACGCCGCGTTGTAGTTTGAGCAGATGGCCACCTCTGCTGATGTTGCACTGCTGCTCCTGCGTCTTGTTCTGGGTCTGACCATGGCAGCCCACGGGTTCAACAAATTCTTCGGCGGGGGCCGCATCCCCGGCACCGCGCGGTGGTTCGAAAGCATCGGCATGAAGTACGGCAAGTTCGCGGCGCTGACCGCGGCGATCGCCGAGATCGCTGCCGGGCTGGCGCTGGCCGTCGGGCTGTTCACCCCGATCGCGGCCGCCGGATTCGTGGCGTTGATGGCGGTGGCGGTGTGGACCGTGCACCGCTCGAACGGCTTCTTCGTGCTGACCAACGGCTGGGAGTACAACCTGGTGCTGGCTGCCGGCGCCGTCGCCGTGGCCATGCTGGGGCCGGGTTACCTCAGCGCCGATCACCAGATCTTCGGCCACTGCTGGCAGAAGGGGTGGTCGGGCCTGTGGATCTCGCTCGGCCTCGGATTGGCGGGGGCCATCGGTCAACTGGTGCTGTTCTACCGGCGGCCGGCTCAGTCCGCCGCGACCGGCGAGTAGGGCAGCCCGCTGCCGGCGTTCTCGTCGACGACCCCCCGCCGACCCAGATAGGGGAAGGCCCGCTGCGGGCAGGCCGGGCGGTCGCAGATCTTGCAGCCCGCTCCGATCGGCACCACCGTGGCCGCGTCATCGAGGGCGACCCCGGTGGAGTACACCAGCTTGTCGGCATGGGCCAGGTCGCACCCCAGGCCCACCGCGAAACTCTTGTGCTGCCCCAGATAGCCGCGCCCCTCGGGCGGCGTGGTGGTCGCGATCCAGAAGTACTTGCGTCCGTCGGGCATCTGGGCCACCTGGGTGACAATGCGGCCCGGCTGGCTGAACGCATCGTGGACCACCCACAGCGGGCAGCTGCCACCGACCCGGCTGAAATGAAACGCCGTGGCCGACTGCCGCTTCGAGATGTTGCCGGCTTTGTCGGTACGGACGAAGATGAACGGCACCCCGCGCCGCCCGGGCTGTTGCAGGGTGGACAGCCGGTGACACACCGTCTCGAAACCGACCTCGAATCGGCGGCCCAACAGGTCGATGTCGTAGCGTAGGTCGGCCGCGGATCGCTGAAACTGCCGGTAGGGCAACAGAAATGCGCCGGCAAAGTAATTGGCCAGCCCGATCTTGGCCACCCCGCGTGCCTCCGGGCTCAGTGACGGGTCTTGGGCCACGAGGTCGGCCAGCAGCTCCTGCTGGGTCAGCAACGCCAACTGGGTGGCGATCTGAAACGCGCGCTGGCCGGCCAACAACCAGTGCGCGACGCGTAGCACCCGTGTCGCCGGGTCGAAGACCCGCTTGGTGCCCGCGGGCAGGTCGTCGACGATCGCCACGGTGATGCCGAATCGCTCGCCCATCAGTGCGGCCAGCTGAAGATCCAGGCCGCCGAAACGCATCCCGGAGTCGATGAACAGCCGCTCGGCGGCATTGTCGAGGTCGCCGATGTAGTTGTTGCGGTCGTAGAAGAAGTCCCGGACCTCCTCGAAGGGCATGGGCCCAGCCACGGCCTGCGCCGCATCACCGGAGACTCGCGACCGATAGGACTCCAATTCTTCAGTGGCCGAGCGCAGTTGGCGGTGCATGGTCAGCAGGCTGTTGCCGATCTCGGGCATGCGCGCCACCAGCTGTTCGATCTGTCCTTCGCCGGCGGCGTGTTCGCCGGCGGTCGCGGTGAACATGTCGCGCAGTTCGGCGACCAGGCGGGCGTCGGCGTCGCCGGAGAAGTACTGCGCGGGCAGGCCGAAGCGTTCGGTGAGTGTCAGCAACACCGCAACGGTGAGCGGCCGCTGGTCATTCTCGAGCTGATTGACGTAGCTGGTCGAAAGGTTCAACGCACGGGCCAGCGCCACCTGCGTCAGGCCGCGCTCCTCGCGCAGACGGCGCAGCCTGGCTCCGGCGAAGGTCCGGGAGGTCGGAGGTGGTGCCATGGGATGCAGAGTAACCCCACGGTAGGTTCGCAAGGTTTGCAAAACGAGGGAATCTAGGACGCAAAAATCCACTTTTCCCGTCTATTTCGGCACGTCGCGGCGCTGCGTAGGGTGTGGAACATGCAGCTACACGACGTGCGGACCCGCCGCAGTGCCGAGGACTTTCCCCGCTCCGAGCATCTGGCTTGGAAGATCGCGCAGGTGGCCGCCGACCCGATTGCGGTCCCCGACGACACCGCCGCGATGATCATCAACCGGATCATCGACAACGCCGCCGTCAGCGCTGCCTCGGTGCTGCGCCGGCCGGTGACCGTGGCCCGCCGCCAAGCCCTGGCACACCCGTCGGCCACGGGTGCCGCGGTCTTCGGCGTCGAGGGCAGCTACTCGGCCGAATGGGCGGCCTGGGCCAACGGCACCGCGGTACGCGAACTGGACTTCCACGACACCTTCCTGGCCGCGGAGTACTCGCACCCCGGCGACAACATCCCCCCGCTGGTGGCGGTCGCCCAGCAGCTCGGGGTCAGCGGCGCCGACCTGATCCGCGGCCTGGCCACCGCGTATGAGATCCAGGTCGACCTGGTCAAGGGCATCTGCCTGCACGAGCACAAGATCGACCACGTCGCTCACCTCGGCCCGTCGGTGGCCGCCGGAATCGGCACCATGCTGCGGCTGGACCCCGAGGTGATCTACTCCGCCGTCGGCCAGGCACTGCACCTGACCACCGCCACCCGTCAGTCCCGCAAGGGGCTGATCTCCAGCTGGAAGGCCTTCGCGCCGGCCTGGGCCGGCAAAGTCGGCATCGAGGCCGTGGACCGGGCGATGCGCGGTGAAGGCGCGCCGGCCCCGATCTGGGAGGGCGAAGACGGCGTGATCGCCTGGCTGCTCTCCGGGCGCGACCACACCTACCGGGTGCCGCTGCCCGGCCCCGGCGAGGCCAAGCGCGGCATCTTGGACACCTACACCAAGGAGTACTCCGCCGAATACCAGAGCCAGGCCCTGATCGACTTGGCCAAGCGGCTCCGCCGGCGGATCGCCGACCTGAGCCAGGTGGCCACGATCGTGCTGCACACCAGCCACCACACCCACTACGTGATCGGCACCGGTTCGGGGGATCCGCAGAAGTTCGACCCGGACGCCTCGCGGGAGACCCTGGACCACTCGGTGATGTACATCTTCGCCGTCGCCCTGGAGGACGGCAGCTGGCACCACGTGCGGTCCTACACCCCGGAACGGGCACACCGGCCCGAGACGATCGCGTTGTGGCGCAAGATCTCCACCGTCGAGGACCCGCAGTGGACCCGGCGCTACCACGCGACCGACCCGAACGAGAAGGCGTTCGGGGCGCGCGCCGAGGTCACCTTGGCCAGCGGCGAAGTCATCACCGACGAGATCGCTATCGCCGACGCCCACCCGCTGGGGGCCCGGCCGTTCGAACGCAAGCAGTACATCGGCAAGTTCACCGAGCTCGCCGAGGGCGTGGTGACCACGGCCGAGCAGCAGCGATTCCTTGCCGCCGCTGAGGGTTTGGCGAGCCTGTCTGGCGGTCGGCTGCACGAGCTCAACATCGTCGTCGACCCGGCGGTGCTCGACCAGGCACCGGCGACACCCGACGGGATCTTCCGGTGAGCGGGCTGCTCGGGTCGGCCGCCGCCCCGTCGGACAAGCGTGCGGCTCTGCGGTCCGGCCTGCAGTCGGGCCGGCTGCAACGGTTCCCGGGGGCCTTCTCGCCGCTGGTCGCCAAGCTGGTGGCCGAGATCGGATTCGAGGGCGTCTACGTCTCCGGTGCGGCGCTCTCGGCTGATTTGGGGCTGCCGGACATCGGGCTGACCACACTGACCGAGGTGGCCGGGCGCGGCGCAGCGATCGCGGCGGCCACCAGCCTGCCCACCTTCATCGACGCCGACACCGGCTTCGGCGAACCGATGAGCGCCGCGCGCACCATCACGGTGCTCGAAGACGCCGGGCTGGCCGGGTGCCACATCGAAGACCAGGTCAACCCCAAGAGGTGCGGGCACCTCGACGGCAAAGCCGTGGTGCCGGTGGGCGAGATGGTCCAGCGGCTGCGGGCCGCGGTCACCGCCCGCCGGGACCCGAACTTCGTGATCTGCGCCCGCACCGATGCCGCCGGCATCGAAGGACTCGCCTCCGCGATCGACCGGGCGAAGGCCTACGCCGACGCCGGGGCCGACCTGATCTTCACCGAAGCCCTGCGCGGGCCGGCTGAATTCGAGGCATTTCGCGCCGCGGTGACCACGCCGCTGCTGGCCAACATGACCGAGTTCGGCAAAACGGAGCTGCTCACCGCCGCCCAACTGGGCGACCTCGGCTACAACGCCGTCATCTACCCGGTCACCACCCTGCGGCTGGCGATGTTCGCCGTCGAAGCCGGATTGCGGGAAATCAACTCGGCGGGAACCCAATCCGGGCTCCTGGATCAGATGCAGCAGCGCAGCCGGCTCTACGAGCTGCTGCGCTACGCCGAGTACAGCCAGTTCGATGACGACATCTTCACCTTCACGTTAGGAGCGGCCCAGTGACGATCTCCCCGGACGTGCCGGAAATCCGTAAGGGACTGGCCGGCGTCGTCGTCGACACCACCGCCATCTCCAAGGTGGTGCCGGAGACCAACTCCCTGACCTACCGCGGTTACCCCGTGCAGGATCTGGCCGCGCACTGCACCTTCGAGCAGGTCGCCTACCTGTTGTGGCACGGTGAGCTGCCGAGCGACGCCGAGCTGGCGCTGTTCTGCCAGCGGGAGCGGGCGGCGCGGCGCGCGGACCGCTCGCTGCTGTCGCTGGTGGACAAGCTCCCGGAGACCTGCCATCCGATGGACGTGGTGCGCACCGCGATCAGCTACCTGGGCGCCGAGGACGCCGAAGAAGACGACGCCAGCGAGTCGGCGAACTTCACCAAGGCGCTGCGGATGTTCGCTGTGCTGCCCACCATCGTGGCCGCCGACATGCGCCGCCGGCGCGGCCTTGACCCGATCGCGCCGCACAGCCACCTCGGCTACGCCGAGAACTTCCTGCGGATGTGCTTCGGCGAGGTGCCCGATCCGGTGATCGTGTCGGCCTTCGAGCAGTCCATGACCCTGTATGCCGAACACAGCTTCAACGCGTCCACCTTCGCCGCGCGGGTGGTCACCTCCACCCGATCCGACATCTACAGCGCGGTCACCGCGGCCATCGGCGCGCTCAAGGGCTCGCTGCACGGCGGCGCCAACGAAGCGGTCATGCACGACATGATCGAGATCGGTGAACCGGGCCGGGCCGCGGCGTGGCTGCACGCCAAGCTGTCACGTAAGGACAAGGTGATGGGCTTCGGTCACCGCGTGTACAAGCACGGCGACTCCCGGGTGCCGACCATGAAGGCGGCGCTGGAGCTGGTGGCCGCCGCCCGAGGCGGCCAACGCTGGCTGGACATCTACCGCATCCTGGAGACCGAGATGTTCGCCGCGACCGGGATCAAGCCCAACCTCGACTTCCCGACCGGCCCGGCCTACCACCTGATGGGCTTCGACATCCCGATGTTCACCCCGCTGTTCGTGATGAGCCGCATCACCGGATGGACCGCCCACATCGTGGAGCAGACGGCTTCCAACGCGCTGATCCGCCCGCTGAGCGCCTACTCGGGCCGCCCGCAGCGCGTCCTCAAGGCGGTGTGACGGCGCGGCAGCTGCCCGCGGTGTTCGCGGGGCGGGGTTTCGCCGCGCGGATCTAGAACACGTTCTAGTCTTGGCTGCATGGGATTTCTCAAACCTCAACTGCCCGTAGTCGACTTCCCGGAGTGGAGCAAGGGCACGCGCAGCGAGAAGATCCGGCCGATGGCCCGGCACTGGGCGGAGGTGGGCTTCGGCACCCCGGTGGTGCTGCACCTGTTCTACGTGTTCAAGATCGGCCTGTACATCCTGGGCGCCTGGCTGTTCGCGCTGACCACCACCGGCATCGACGGATTCACGCAGGTGCGGCAGTGGTGGAGCGAACCGATCGTGTTCGAGAAGGTCGTGCTCTACACGATGCTGTTCGAGGTGATCGGCCTGGGCTGCGGCTTCGGCCCGCTCAACAACCGCTTCTTCCCGCCGATGGGATCGATCCTGTACTGGTTGCGGCCCGGCACCATTCGGCTGCCACCGTGGCCGGGGCGCATTCCGCTGACCTCGGGCACCGCCCGCACCCCCCTGGACGCAGCCCTCTATGCGGCGCTGCTGGTGCTGCTGCTGGTGGGGCTGGTCTCCGACGGCACCGGCCCCATCGCCGCGCTGCGCACCGAGATCGGGGTGCTGCCGCACTGGCAGATTCTGGCCATTCTGGCCGTGCTGGCGGTGCTCGGCCTGCGCGACAAGGTGATCTTCCTGGCCGCCCGCGGTGAGGTCTACGCGCCGCTGGCCGCGGCGTTCCTGTTCACCGGAGCGGACATGATCATCGCGGCCAAGGCGATCTTCATGGTGATCTGGATGGGTGCGGCCACCTCCAAGCTCAACCGGCACTTCCCGTTCGTGATCTCGACGATGATGAGCAACAACCCGCTGATCCGGCCGAAGGCCCTCAAACGCGCCTTCTTCAAGAACTTCCCCGACGACCTGCGCCCCGGCGGGCCGTCGAAGGCGCTGGCGCACCTGAGCACCGCGATCGAGATGCTGGTGCCGCTGCCGCTGTTCTTCTGCCACGGTGGCCTGCCCACCGCCATCGCGGCCACCGTGATGGTGGCCTTCCACTTGGGCATCCTCGCCGCGATTCCGATGGGCGTGCCGCTGGAATGGAACGTCTTCATGATCTTCGGGGTGTTGTCGCTGTTCGTCGCGCACGCCGACCTGGGCCTGTCCGACGTCACCAATGCGCTGCCGGTGGCGCTGCTGTTCGCCGTCAGCGCCGGCACCGTGGTGCTGGGAAACCTGTTCCCGCAGAAGATCTCGTTCCTGCCCGGGATGCGCTACTACGCCGGTAACTGGGACACCACGCTGTGGTGCCTGAAGCCCTCAGCCGAAGAGAAGATCGCGCGGGGAATCGTCGCGATCGCCAGCATGCCCGCAGCACAGCTGGAACGTTTCTACGGCAGCCCCGAGGCCGCCCAGATCCCGATCTACATGGGCTACGCCTTCCGCGGGTTCAACACCCACGGCCGGGCGCTGTTCAGCCTGGCGCACCGGGCGATGGCCGACGGCGACGAGAGCGACTACTCGCTGACCGACGGGGAGCGGATCTGTTCGACGGCGGTGGGCTGGAACTTCGGCGACGGCCACATGACCAACGAGCAGCTGATCGAGGCGTTGCAGCAGCGCTGCGGATTCGAGTCCGGCGAGGTGCGGGTGGTGATCCTGGACGCCCAGCCGATCCACCGCCAGACCCAGACCTACCGGCTGGTGGACGCGGCCACCGGCGAGTTCGAGCGCGGCCACGTCAAGGTGGCGGACATGGTGGAGTGCCAGCCGTGGCAGGACGACCTGCCTGTCTACGTCGACGGCGCCGCCGGGGTGTGACCCAGATAACTGGTCCAACCAGTTGACCAGTGTGGTGGGGTGGTCCCACCATGGAGCCCATGGACCTTGCGCCCATCTCCCGCGCCGCGATCTCCGACACGATCTTCGTGCGCCTCGTGGAGGAGATCCTGACCGGACGCCTGCCGGCCGGTGAGGCACTGCCCTCGGAGCGCGAACTGGCGCTGACCCTGCAGGTCAACCGCCACGCGGTGCGCGAAGCGCTCAAGCGGCTGCAGCAGGCGGGCTTGGTCCGGATCAGTCACGGCGGCAAGACCCGGGTGCTCGACTGGCGCCAGAGCGCCGGCCTGGACGCGTTGACCGGCCTGGCCGTCGCCGGGGCGATCCCCACCCGCCAGATCATCGGCGACGTCGCGGTGATGCGGCGCTCCATCGCCGCGGACGCCGCCCGCCTGTGCGCGCGCAACGCCTCCCCGCAGCAGCGGGCCGCGATCACCGCAGCCGCAGCCGCCTACCCGCCCGCCGACGACCTGCACGCCCTGGGCGAGGCCGATCTGGCGTTCTGGATCGCTGTAATTGACGGTTCAGAAAATATTGCGTACCGGCTCGCCCTCAACACCTTGGTCGCGGCGTACGAGGAGATGGGCCGCGACGGCATCTACGCGCTGGGCGTCGCCGAGTTCGCCGACCGCAACGCCCACATCGAGCTGGCCGCCGCCATCGCGGCCGCCGACGAGGACGCGGCCTACCGGCTCGCCGACGCGTTGCTGACCCGGTTCGTCACGGCCTGCCAGGCCGGCGCCCAGGAAGGGGAGTAGCCGCATGTTCGACCTCATCGCACACGCCATTCCGGTCTTCGTGCTCTGCCTGACCCTGGAAGCCGTGTCGTTCGCCGTGCGGCCCGACGACGCCGAGCTCGGTTACGAGCTGCGCGACACACGCACCAGCCTGGCAATGGGCATCGGCAACGTCATCATCAACATCGGCTGGAAGCTGGCGGTGCTGGCCGTCTTCAGCGCGGCCTACCTGCTGGCACCGGTGCATCTGCCCGCGGCCAACCCACTGACCTGGATCGCGCTGTTCGTCGCCGACGACTTCGCCTACTACTGGTATCACCGCACCCACCACACCATCCGGGTGTTCTGGGCCAGTCACGTGGTGCACCACTCCAGCCGGTACTACAACCTGTCCACGGCCCTGCGCCAGACCTGGACGCCCTTCACCTCGGTGCCGTTCTGGATCTTGTTGGCGTTCGCCGGATTTGCCCCGTGGATGATCCTGCTGCAGCAGTCCGTGAGCCTGCTCTACCAGTTCTTCATTCACACCGAGCGCGTCGGCAAGCTCTGGCGTCCCATCGAATTCGTCTTCAACACCCCGTCGCATCACCGGGTGCACCACGGCGCCAACCCCAGCTACCTCGACAAGAACTACGGCGGAATCCTCATCGTGTGGGACCGGCTGTTCGGCACCTTCGAACCCGAGAACGAGCCGGCGGTCTACGGGCTGACCAAAAACATCGACACCTTCAACCCGGTGCGAGTGGCCACCCACGAGTACGTCGCGATCTGGCGCGACATCCGCGCGGCGCGCAGCTGGCGGGCGGTGTGGGGCCACCTGTTCCGCGGCCCGGGATGGCAGCACGCTGCTTAACTGCCGGGCTTGACCCATTCGTCGTAGAACGGCGGCATCTGCGAAGCCCGGGCACTGAAGTGCGGGTCGCGCTTCTGCAGGAAGGCGCGTACGCCGTCGGCGCCGTCGCCGATGCTGGTGTAGAACATCGCCAGTGAGTCCACCCGGTGCGCCTCCACCGGATCGGGCTGGGCGGAGTTGCGGTAGAGCATCTGGCGGATCAGCGCGAAGGAGACCGGCGAGCGGCCCTTGGTCCAGGTGTCGGCCAGCGCTCGCGCCTCGGCCAGAAGTGTCTCCGGTTGGTGAATCGCCTGGGCGATCCCACAGCCGCGCGCCGCCTCGGCGTCGAGGATGTCGGCGCGGTAGAGCAGGTCCAGAGCTGTGGGCACGCCGACGATCCGCGGCAGGAACCAGGTTGAGCAGGCCTCGGGCGTGATGCCCAGTTTCCCGAACACCAGCCCGAACCGTGCCTTGGTCGAGAACAGTCGGGCGTCCATGGCCAGCATCATGGTGGCGCCGATCCCGACCGCCGCGCCGTTGACCGCGGCGATGACCGGTTTGCGGCAGCCATAGATCGCCAGCGTCACCCGGCCGCCGGTGTCGCGGACCCGCACCAATTCGGGATCGTCGAGGTCGGCCATGTCGGCTAATGACGGCGACTTCGACTCGTCGAGACCGAACACGTTGCCCGAGCTGGACAGGTCCATGCCGGCGCAGAACGCGCGTCCGGAGCCGGTGACGATCACCGCGCGGACGTCGTCGTTGTCGTTGACGTCGATGAAGGTGCGTTCCAACTCGTCGGCCATCTCGACGGTGAACGCGTTGAGGTTGTCCGGCCGGTGCAGATACACGGTGAGAATGCCGTCTTCGACCTCGTGGCGGATCGTGGTGAAGTCCATCAGCCGAGGCTAGTTGCACCGATCTGTTGACTCTGCCCCTGGGGGAGATTCGACACTTGACAGCATGCCGACCCTGTTGCCCATCGGGGACTTCTCCCGGATGACCTATCTGACCGTCAAGGCGTTGCGGCTCTACCACGAGCGCGGCCTGCTGGCGCCCGTGCAGGTGGATCCGTCGTCGGGCTACCGCTACTACAGCCCGGACCAGGTACCGATCGCCCAAGTCATCCGCCGGCTGCGCGACCTGGGCATGCCACTCGACGAGTTGACCGAAGTGGTCCGCGCCGAGCAGGTCACCGACCGCAACCGGGCCATCGTGGCGCACCTCCAACGGTTGCAAGACCGCCTCGCGCAAACACAGGCCAGCGTGGAGTCGCTGCGGGCCCTGCTCGAAGACCCCGGCAGCGCCTGCGACGTCGCCTACCGCTCGGTGCCGGCGACGCCGGCCGCCGCAATCGTCGATCAGGTGGCGATGGCAGACATCGATGACTGGTGGACGCAGGCGTTCACCGAGCTCGACGCCGCGGTCGGCGACGACGCCCCCGGGGTTCGCGCCGCGCTGTACTCCGCGGAGTTCTTCGAAGCCGGCGGGGGAGAGGTGATCGCGTTTCGGCCGGTGAGGGCCGCGACGACCCGGGGCCGGGTGCGAACACTGAAGATTCCCGCGGCGGAACTGGCGGTCGCCTTGCACCGGGGAGCGTTCGGCGAGCTGGACCGCACCTATGCCGCGCTGGGCACTCACGTCGCCGAACGCGAACTGGGTGTCGACGGACCGATCCGCGAGTACTACCGGGTGTCCGGCTACGACACCGACGACGAGGCCGCGCATCGCACCGAGGTGTGCTGGCCGATCTTTCGCACCAAATCCTGATCCGCCACAACACGACAAGGAGTTCACCCATGGAGATCACGCTGCACACCGTCACCTTCGACTGCGCCGACGCCGACAAGCTGGCGCGGTTCTGGTCGCAACTGCTGGACCGACCGCTCGACGACGGCGCCAGCGCCGAGTTCGCGTCGATCGGCATCACAGCGCAGACGCCCCCGCACCTGGCGTTCGTGCAGGTGCCAGAAACCAAGCAGGTCAAGAACCGGGTGCACGTCGACCTCGTCGCGGCGGATCTGGCCGCTGCGGTCGAGCGGGCCCTGGGACTCGGCGCGGCCCGGTTGGCCGACCACGCCGACGACGGCTACCGGTGGAGCACTCTGGCGGACCCCGAGGGCAACGAGTTCGACATCGTGGCGGCCTGAGATGTCAATGCTGGCAGACGCATTGGTCGCCACCGGGCCCGTCACCGAGCATCGCGGCGCGATGGCGCTGTACGGATGGCTGGTGGGCGGCCGCTGGGATCTTGACATCACCTGGTTCGGCGACGACGGCACCCGCCACGTCCCGGGTTGGATGGTCGCGGACTGGGTGCTCGACGGACGGGCCGTCCAGGACGTCTGGCACGCCGAAGACCTGTTTCACGGGACGACGCTGCGCGTCTACGACCCGGCGATCAACGCCTGGCACATCCAGTGGACCGAACCGCAACTGGGACTTCGGCTGCACCAACTGGGCAGGGCCGACCCGGACGGCATCGTGCAGGACGGCACGCTGCCCGACGGTTCCGCCATCCGATGGAGTTTCCGCGATATCGGCCCGGACTCGTTTCGCTGGCGCGACGAACGCAGCGATGACGGGCGCACCTGGGCGCTGAAGCAGGAGTACCGCGCCCGCCGCGGGTGAACCCGGCGTCAGGCGACACCGACCCCCTGGCGGGTTAGCCGTGCGCCGAGCGTGCGTCCAGGGCGAAAAACAGGCGAGAATTCCGCCCTGGACGCACACTCGGTGAGTTGTCGCTACACCCCGGCCCGGACCTGCTGGGCCGCGGCGACCATGTTGGCCAGGGAAGCGGTCACCTCGTCGGGCTTGCGGGTCTTCAACCCGCAGTCGGGGTTCACCCACAGACGCTGCGCCGGAACGGCGCCCAGTGCCTCACGCAGCGACACCGCCATCTCATCGGCGCTGGGCACCCGGGGCGAGTGGATGTCGTAGACCCCGGGGCCTACCTCGTTGGCGAACCCGATCGCGTTGAGGTCGTCGAGTACCTCCATGTGCGAGCGCGCCGCCTCGATGGAGGTGACGTCGGCGTCCAGGTCGGCGATCGCGCCGATCACCTCACCGAACTCCGAGTAGCACAGGTGGGTGTGGATCTGGGTGGCATCCGACACCCCTGAGGTCGCCAGCCGGAACGCGCCGACCGCCCAGTCCAGGTAGGCCGCTTTGTCGGCGTCGCGCAGCGGCAGCAGCTCGCGCAGGGCGGGCTCGTCGACCTGGATCACCGCGATGCCGGCGGCCTCCAGATCGACCGTCTCCTCCCGGATCGCCAGGGCCACCTGGTAGGCGGTGTCGGCCAGCGGCTGGTCATCGCGGACGAACGACCAGGCCAGAATGGTGACCGGGCCGGTGAGCATGCCCTTGACCGGCTTGTCGGTCAGCGACTGGGCGTAGGTCGCCCACTGCACCGTCATCGGCTCGGGCCGGGTGACGTCGCCGAACAACACCGGCGGGCGCACGCAGCGACTGCCGTAGGACTGCACCCAGCCGTTGCTGGTGGCGAAGAACCCGTCCAGCTGCTCGGCGAAGTACTGCACCATGTCGTTGCGCTCCGGCTCGCCGTGCACCAGCACATCGAGGCCGAGCTTCTCCTGCAATGCGATGACGGCAGCGACTTCGGCCTTCATCCGGTCGATGTACTCGGTGTCGTCGATCTCGCCGGCCGCCAACGCCGCACGGGCCTTGCGGATCTCGACGGTCTGCGGGAATGAGCCGATGGTGGTGGTCGGCAGCGGCGGCAGGTGCAGCCGCGCATCCTGGGCGGCGCGGCGTGCCTGCGCCGAACCGCGCCGGGTGCCGGCTGCGCGGAACTTGGCGATCTGCGCGCGCAGCGCCGCGTTGTTCAGGCGCGGGTCGGACGTGCGGGAGGCGGCGGCGGCGTCGGACGCCGCGATCTCCCCGGCCACGGCCTCCGGGCCGTCGCGCAGCGCCCGCGCCAAGGTGGCCACCTCGGTCACCTTCTCCGCGCCGAACGCCAGCCAGCTGCGCAGCGCGTCGTCCAAACCGGTCTCGGGCTCCAGCGAGTAAGGCACGTGCAGCGTCGAGCACGACGTCGATACCGCAACGGCCGCCGCGCTTTCCTGCAGCGCCGCCAGGGTGGCCAGCGCGGCACGCAGGTCGGTGCGCCAGATGTTGCGGCCGTCGACGATGCCGGCCACCAGGGTCTTGGCTGCCAGCTCTGGCACCGGCGCCACGGTGCTCGGGCCGTAGACCAGGTCCACCCCGATGGCCTCCACCGGGGTGCGGGCCAGCGCAGGCAATCCGGCGCCGGGGTCACCGAAGTAGGTGGCCACGAAGATCGCCGGTCGCCTGCTCAGCCCACCGAGCCGGTTGTAGACCTGCTCGGCCAGCGAGGGCGCATCGGCGCAGATGTCGGTCACCAGCACCGGCTCGTCGATCTGCACCCAGTGCGCCCCGGCGTCGGCCAGCGCGCCCAGCAGCTCGGCGTAGACCTCGGTCAGCTCGTCCAGCCGGGAGATCGGCGCCGGCGCACCGTCGACAGCCTTGGACAGCAGCAGGAAGGTGACCGGACCGATGATCACCGGCCGGGCCGCGTTTGCGCCGATGCCCTGCTCGTGGGCCTCGGCGAGCTCGGCGAGGACCTTGGCCGGGTTGAGTGTGAACGTGGTGTCGGGACCGATCTCGGGAACGAGGTAGTGGTAGTTGGTGTCGAACCACTTCGTCATCTCCAGCGGGGCGATCTCCGCGTTGCCCCGGGCCGCGGCGAAATAGCGGTCCAGCTCGTCTGCCACGCCGGCCACCCGGGCCGGCAGTGCGCCCAGAAGTACTGCGGTGTCGAGCATCTGGTCGTAGTAGGAGAACGTGTTCACCGGTACCGAGTCGAGACCGGCGGCGGCCAGCTGAGCCCAGGTGTCGCGGCGCAGTTCGGCGGCCACGGTGCGCAGCTCGTCCTGGTTGATCCGGCCGGCCCAGTAGCTTTCGGTGGCGCGTTTGAGCTCGCGTCGAGGTCCGATGCGCGGTGAGCCGAGAACGGTGGCGGTAAAGGGTTGAGCGTTCACGAGTTGATCCTTCGATTGCAGGGTGGATCACCGCCGGCAGTCGTCCAGCCAATCCGGTCCCATGCAATTTAACGCAATAAAACCCTCAAAACCAGACGCCCATTCCGCGGGGCGATGATCCGCTGGGCGCGGCGCGCCCAGCACAACAGGCAGGTATTCGGACTCGCAGGCACGCACCGAGGTGCTCCTAATGGCCGTCGCTTCCCAGTCGGTGGGCGAGCCCGTTGACCAGTGCTGTTGACGGCGGTCGTTCCTGCATACCGCTGCGGGACAGTCCCGGATTCTCACCGGGTTCCCTCTCGCGCCCGACGGAAAACCGCCGTGCGCTCGATGCCGACACCGCCGTGAGGCGCCGCCGGCAAACCAGTTGCAGGACCGAGATTACTCGGCTCGACCGGCCGCGAGCGCCTGCGGGATCGGCGTGTGGCCGTCGTTGAACTCGATGGTGCGGCCGGTGGTCGACGGGTCGGCCAGACAGGCCGCGATCGCTGACGCGACGTTGCCGCGCGACACCTGACCCTTGCCCGTGCCGGGGCCCACGTCGATGCGGCCGGTCGGCTCCTCGAGCGTCAGCCGGCTCGGCCCCAGCACCGTCCAGTCCAGGTCGCTGGCGCGCAGGTGAGCATCCGCGGCGGCTTTGGCCTGCGCATAGGGAAAGAACGAGTCGCGTTCGGCAACACCGTGGTTGGGGCCGGCGCCGAAGTAGGACACCATGATGAACCGCCGCACCCCGGCCTTGGCGGCGGCGTCGACGGTGCGGATGGCGGCGTCGCGGTCCACGGCGTAAGTCCGCGCCGGATTGCCCCCGCCCGCACCCGCGGAGAACACCACGGCGTCGTGACCGGCCAGCAGCTCGGCCAGCGCGTTGGTGTCGAGGTGCTCGATGTCGGCCACCACCGGGTGCGCCCCGGTCGCCGCGACCTCGTCGGCATGGTCGGGGTTGCGGAACACCGAAGTGACCTGGTTGCCGGGCTCGTGCGCCAGGATGCGGGCGAGCAGCAGGGCGACCTTGCCGTGGCCACCGATGATCACGATGCGAGCCATGGGAGCGACGCTACCCGGCAGGGCGGCGTCTATCCGCCCGGACCGTTGGGCCACTTGAGCAGGGAGCCGGCGTCGACGCGGATGTGCTGGCCGGTGATGTAGCGTGCGTCATCGCTGGCCAGGAACACCCCGAGGTTGGCCATGTCCTCGGGCTCCACGTAGGGGATCGGCATCGCCTGGAAGAGCGTGAACAGCGGCTCGGCGTCCTCGCGGGTGGCCTTCTTGCCGGCGGCGGTCAGATCCGGGCGGAACATGGAGTACATGCCGTCGTTCTGCAACAGGTGGGTGTTGCAGTTGGTGGGGTGAATGGCGTTGACCCGGATCATCCTGGGCGCCAAGTGCAAAGACATCTCGTCGACGTACTCCATCACGATGCGCTTGCTCCAGCCGTAACCTGCGCCGCCGGGCCCCATGTTCGGATTGTCGGTGGTGCCGCGGATCATGCCCGCGGTCGAACCCGTGACGATGACGGATGCACCGTCGGGCAGGTGCGGGATCGCGACCGCGACGGTGTTCATCACGCCGAGCAGGTCCACGTCGGAGGCGTCGACGAACTGCATGGGGTCCGGCTTGCCCATCGCCATCGGCAGAATTCCTGCGTTTGCGACCACGATGTCGAGCCTGCCCAGATCGGCCAGCCCGGCCTCGACCGCGTCGCGTAACTCATGGCGCTCGCGAACGTCGGCGATCCGGGCGACCACCCGGCGACCCAGCTCCTTGACCGCCCGCTCGGTCTCGGCCAGGTCATCGGGGGTGGCCAGCGGGTAGGGATTCGACTCGATCTGCCGGCAGATATCGACGGCGATGATGTCGGCGCCTTCTTTGGCCATGGCGAGGGCATGGGCACGACCCTGCCCCCGGGCAGCGCCAGTGATGAATGCGACTTTGCCGCTGAGCTTTCCAGACATGGACCGAACCTATGCGAAGGCCTGACCTTAAGCAATAGGTTTCGGAACAAAACTTTGGTAGCTGCCGTGCGGTGTTGTTACGCGGCCGAACCGCGCTGCGCGGCACCCCGGATCAGGGTGTCGCGGGCCAGCTCCAGAGCGGCTCGGGTCCCTTGGCCGCGCACGATGTTCTCCGGCATCCACAGCAGATCCATCACACACCGCGACAACAACTCCATCGACGGCGTCTCGATGCGGATGTCGCCCGACCGGGTCCCTTCGGACAGTAGGGATTTGAGCTGGCGCAGCCGCGTGGTGAAGGCCAGGCCGGGGTTGGGGGTGTCCGGCGGACAGTAGCGCATCCACGCGAGCTGGATCTTCCATTCGTCCGGAAACCGATCCAGGGCATTGATATTGATCCAGCTCAGGGCATCGAGCTTCTCGATGGGCGTTGCGTCGGCGCGCAGCACGGCCGCAAAGCCACCACCGGCTTTGGCGCCGAACGACGCCATGATGGATGCCAGCAGTTCGTCCTTGGAGCCGATCAATCGGTAGACCGTGCCGGTGCCCATTCCCGCCGCCGAAGCGATGTCGCGGACCGTGGTGACTTCGTAGCCCTTGCTGCCGAACTCAGCGCGCGCCACCGCTCGGATATGCGCGGCCTTGTCGTTGCCGTCCGCCGGATCGTCGTCGGGCGGTAACGGTGGCGTCGGTGGTGAC